>CAZOCN010000160.1:0-2536 GCA_964578315.1 uncultured Candidatus Bathyarchaeia archaeon | reverse complement strand
TTACTCTATTAATTCTTTAAGTTCAGCTCTGTAAGGTCCGAGTCTACCGCCATAATTGGCTGCAGAGATCTTCACAACCCCTTCAATCTCAGCCGCCGCCTTTATACCTTCTGCCATAGCCCTCTTAATGTTCTCAAGTTTTAGTCCGTTTATGACTATCTCATAAATGGAATTCACGTTTTCTGGAACCAGCGTGTCAGTTAACCTCTTTAATCTTGGACAGTAGGGATGATTCGTAGAAGCTCCTAACTTATATTTTAGGGAACCTACCTTCGAACCCGCCCTGCAGATGCCTCCGGGAAAGGGCATTATGACATCCTTAACGTTAGCCTTTATTCTGGAAACGGCGGCTTCGGCAGCCCTCAACCCCTCTAGGCGGTTACGAGCCATTATCAACAGGTTACCTCCAGCCACAGCTTCTATAACCCCGAAACTATCCTCTACCTTAAATTCGCCCTCCATAACTGGGATACGCCAAACTTTTCTGCTTCCAACCTTTCCGGGTCTTTGAAAGCCGTCTCCGAAGAGCCTAATGCTCCTACCCACCTTGAGTCTGCGGGGAGCCTCCGGGAGACCGTCAAAGGCTGCTGTTGTCGGACATGTGAGAATACACTGCCCTATCCGGAGGATCATCTGATCGCGCAAAGCGCGTCTATTCCTCTGATAGATCTGTATGATCACTCCGACTCTACCGTCAGGAGTCTCTTCTTTAGGAACCGAAGTCTCTATAGCCGCCTCTGCGGGGGACATTATAACAGAGGACGCGAAACCGGTAGCCGTTTGAGCCGCGATTAAAGCCCACTTCTCGTTCTCAGCTGTTATCAGAACCCTCCCCGCCCACATGGGGAACATCTCAGCAAATGTATCCTCAATTCTCACAGATATTTTCCTATTAGGAGCTTTAACGATGAAATCCTTACCCTCTTTCCCTAAAACCTCAAGACTCTCCATCTCTATCTCCGCTTCCTATACTTTTTAACACACATCCCCTTCCAGTGATCTACTCGAATATTGCTTCAATTAATTAACGACTCTCTTTAAGGTTTTTCGCAACTCTGATCTTTCCCCTAGGCAACACTATCGCGTCCAAGCACCCTAGCTTGTTGAAAAGCTACTTAATAATCTCTTGAAAAAGAAAGAACTATTTTAGGCGGGGGGTAGATGTATTGATCTTTCACAAACTGTAAGTGCGGCTTCTTTGATTGCTTCACTCAACGTGGGATGCGCATGTATGGTCTCTGCGAGGTCCTCTACTGTTAGCTCAAATTTCATAGCTAACGTCACCTCGGCTATTAGCTCGGTAGCTCTTGGACCGATTATATGTACGCCAAGGATCTCTCCAGATTCCGCGTCGGCGATTATCTTCACAAAACCCTCTATCTCCTGTAGCGTCAGAGCCCTTCCGTTAGCAGCGAAGGGAAATTTACCAACCTTTACAGCGTATCCCTGATTCCTAGCCTGCTTCTCTGTCAACCCTACACAAGCTATTTCCGGGGTTAAATAGATACATCGCGGTATCACATGGTGATTCATAACAGCCTCCTTCTTCATAATATTCTCAGCTGCAACAACCCCCTCCGCAGATGCGACATGAGCAAAGGCTCCACCAGTAACGTCGCCTATTGCGTATACTCCCTTAACACTAGTCTCCATATGCTCATTAACGAGGATTCTACCCTCCTCCACCTTAACACCTAAATCCCTAAGGTGAAGACTTTCGATGTTAGGTTTCCTTCCAGTTAACAGAACCTTATCAGTCGAAAGTTTCTTCTCCAAGCCTTCCACGACAATGGTGACCTCACCATCCTTCTCATCAAAGCTCAGTATCTTGGCGTTAGTAAACACTTTTATCTTGTCTTTCATCAGTATCCGTTGGAGTTGAAGCGCCACTTCCTGATCCTCAAAGGGAAGAATATGAGAAGATTCTTCAATCACCGTTACTTCTGTCCCGAGTTTATTGAGTATATAGGCGAACTCTAAGCCTATCATATCTCCACCAAGGATCAAGATGCTCCTTGGAGGCTCATCTAATCGTAGAACGTCATCTGTGGTGATTACACTTCCCTCACCCTTAGAGAAGGTTTTAATGGGTGACGAACCGGTGGCAATAATCATATTTTCACATCTCACATATTCAACGCTCCCATCCTCTCTGGATACTTTGATCCTCTTAGAGGATAGTGGAACGCCCACTCCTTTCACCACCTTTATCTCATACGAGTCGAGGAGTCCTCTTAACCCAGCCGTCAATTTTTTTACAGTCCTCTCCATATGCACCTTCATATCCCGTAATCTAGCGGAGAAACTATCCACGGATAAACCGAACCTCTCCAACCTCTCCATCTTCGCTAACATTTTTGTACTCTCTAACAGAGCCTTTGTAGGTATACATCCCCTGTTTAGGCAGACGCCACCGATTTCATTCTTCTCTATCAAAGCTACACGGGCACCAAGCTGCTCGGCCCTAATAGCCGCATGATAACCTCCAGGCCCAGCTCCTATAATGCGTACATCAACCTCTACTTCAGACAACTAG
>CAZOCN010000159.1:0-2601 GCA_964578315.1 uncultured Candidatus Bathyarchaeia archaeon | reverse complement strand
ATAACCGTAAATAACCTCGACGTCTTCAGTGATGAAACTCTGCCTCAGCGTCTCATCTACAATATCAAGCAGTAACCTGTCAAACTCGCTAGGTACAAAGTGTTCATCCATTGGCTTCCATTTTTTTGGACACTTACTTGTCCTCCAACGGATCCATCTTGAGAGGAGGAGGTGGTGTTCTAAGAGGTGTTGTTGAAGCCTATGAGACGGATTATACTTCTGCAATTATTGCACCGTAATATTAATTCTTCAAGATGGTCTCTCTTCATCTTGACTTCTTCAATAGTGTAGACTTTTTCTTCTTCGTCTTCAGGTGAAATGTTAACGCCACACTTTGGGCAAGGGAAATCTCCCTCGCCATCAATCTTGGTCAGGTCCACTAGATACACGGAAGCGTTTCTCATCATTCATTAGTTTTCCTCCAGTATCTCAATAGGTCGATCAATTGAACTCCTTTTTGTAGGTATCATAAAAGCGTACATCAGTTCATTCTCTAGTTCCTTTGCTTTCTGCACTACCCTTAACCCTTTCTCTGTAATTCTGTAGATTGCTCTTTCTCGGGAGCCGTTTCGCGGTTTTATTGTCTTCCGTTCGACGAGTCCAAGCCTTACTAGCTCGTCTAGTATACGCTTCAGGGGACGCCATGAAAGGTTTGAGCGGTACATTATCCTCGTCGGCTTCTCCAACCCGTCTTTTATCGCCTTCAACACATCAATATAAATCTCCGTCCTATTCCTCTTCATCTTCTCAAACGGAGGAAACTGCATAAGTGCCATTCTTCTAGATCACCACCTCTTATTTTACACTTGGAGGCTGATAATGTATTATTAATGAGTATTAGATAACAATTTGTTTGTAACATTTGATCGAACAATAATTCGTGTTTTTGTGCAGTCGAAGGTTAAATATTATTCTGGCACCTAGATCCAACTCTATGTTTGTCTGTGTCTGGTTCGATTCTGAGGCAAAATTTATCTTGATGAAGACTGTGGGCTCTGTCTAAGTCTTCAACACTAGGTTCTCTTAATTTTCTTTTGAGTTTTTGTTTGTTGTAAATTGTGAAAGCGATTAAGAACCGATAAAAAATAGAACTCCTGAACTCGCTTCGGGTAGAAATCTTAATATTAAGGCTATAAAAACCATCTTCTAATGGTGTTTTGAGTTTGGGCCAGAACAGGATACCTTCAGGGATACCTGGTTTAGATCAGCTATTAGGCGGCGGTTTCTCTAGAAATAGTTTGATACTGGTGGCTGGAAATCCGGGAACTGGCAAGACAATCTTCGCATCTCAGTTTCTCTATTATGGTGTAAAGCATGGTGAACCAGGCGTTTACGTCTCCTTCGCTGAGGACTCTGAAACCTTCAAGAGGAACATGCACGATCTAGGATTAAACTTCGAGAGGTTAGAGAAGGAAGGAAAGTTCAAGTTCCTCGATATGATAACTACAAAGAGAGCAGGTGTCTCTGCGATTTTCGAAACAATTCTGGATGAAATCAACTCTATAAAGGCTAAGAGACTAGTGATAGACTCCTTCACGGTTCTGGCCCAAGCATTAAGGGAGAAGATCGCGTCTAGGGTAATACTCCATAACATTCTCGGTAAAATTGTTAAGCAAATGGGATGCTCAACTCTGATGGTCATTGAAGTGCCTGTCGGAGTGGAACAGATAGGACTGGGCATAGAGGAGTTCGTCGCAGACTGCATAATAGAATTATTCTACGAGCCGAAGAGGATTTACCCCCGAAGAAAAATTTTGATACATAAAATGAGGGGAGCTGAACATGACCCTTACATACACGACTTCATAATCAAATCGGGGAAGGGAATAGAAATACTTCCACTCCACCGCCCACCATTAGAAAAGTTTGAGAAAACTGTTTCTACAGGGGCTCCCCAGATAGACGAGCTATTAGGCGGCGGGGTTCCTTATGGCTCTTTTTACCTTTTTGAGATAGACCCGAATATTGATAAACTAGTCTTCGAAGCGAACTATCTGAGGAGTGCCGTAAAATCTAAGGACGTATACGTTCAAATTATTAATAGTGCCCTCAGTCCATCGGATATTCTGAGAAGCGTTGAGAAGGCAGGTTTTAAGGAGCAGTTTGACGAGTCCGTTAGGAAGAAGGAGCTTATACTCTTTGATCCCTTCGACAGACCACTCAATGAAGAGTTGAGGAAGTATATCCATCCGATAGTTGGATATAGTGCTGAAAGAGTCCTTCACTCTCTCGAAGACATGTTTAACCGTTTTTGGAGTGATGGAATGAGGGTGAGACTGGAGTCGGACCTATCCGACATGGTTATAGTATTCGGCGAGGAGGCTTTCCTACATATCTTCCCACGACTAGTCGCCCTCATAAAAGAGTATGAAGGCGTCTGGTTAGGCACAATCAGCCCAGACGCCGTTGACCGTGTAGTGCTTGAGAAGGTTAGAAGCACCGCGGATGGAATTACAAGAGTCTGGAACGAAGGGAGCTATAACTTCATCCAAGTGATAAAAAGCAGAAATAAGCTGTATAGTAAACCACTAAGATACATTGAGACTAATCAAGTTCCCTTTATTAAGATAATGGAGTAACTCTTAATGCCAAATCTGAAAA
>CAZOCN010000158.1:0-2664 GCA_964578315.1 uncultured Candidatus Bathyarchaeia archaeon | reverse complement strand
ACTATCAGTATACCGATCCACTTACCATAAGCATTGGTAGTGGTACAATTGACTGGATCGAAGTTATCATTAAAAGTTCAAGTACGGCAGATCAAGGAGTTACTTTTACCTCTGGTCTTACATTAGACATCAAGCTGCATAGTGCTGCTGGTAAGGAGTATCCGCAGATAGTTACGCTGAGCTAACCTCGACGTAGTACAACAATGGCTTAGATGTGCGAAAATGGTTTGGCACACCTTTTTTCCCTTATTTTTTTGGAGTTGAAAAAACATGATCAAGCTCATGCATAAATGGGTTACAGATTCTTCGGCTTCATTAGGGTTAACTATTCAAAACTTCATCCTTGAGGAGGTGAAGAAATGCTAAATTTCTTCTCTAAGAAGAAAGAGGAGAAGCCGCCTCCCGAGATCATTGTACGCCCCTTTGACCCAGAAAAATACGAGGTTGTGGAAGAGTATAACGTCAACCCCTTCGCGAAGGTAATCATAGCGAGACAGAAGGGTAACACCGGAAGCTTCCGTTACTTCGTGGAAGAGAAGCCCCTAGACGAGAAAGAGGAGACCGCAAAAAGGCGTCTGGTAGAGATCATGGGAAGAGAGATTGAACCACCAGATGTTGAGATGGAGAACAGAGCCGAATACGTCCTCTCAGAAGCTAAGCGATTAACAAAAAAGTATCGGCGGAGCCTCGGCAAGTTCACCGATGAAGCCTGGGAGAAGATCTACTACTACGTAGTCCGTGACCTAGCAGGCTACGGAGACCTCAACACAATAATGGAAGACCCCCATATAGAAGACATATCCTGTAATGGACTAAACAAACCCATATTCATCTGGCACAGAAAATACGAGAGCATACCCACCAACGTAGAATTCAACGACGAAATGGCCTACAACAACTTCATCGTAAAACTCGCCCACATGTCAGGAAAACACATATCCAGCGCCCACCCCATCCTCGACGCCATGCTCCCCCAGAAACACCGACTAGCAGCCACCTTCATGAAGGAAGTCTCCACCTTCGGAAGCACCTTCTGCATCCGAAAATTCAAGCCAGACCCCTTCTCCATAATCGACCTCATCCACCTCGGCACACTAGACGAAACCATGGCCGCCTACCTCTGGGAACTCCTAGAGAACAAGATGAGCCTCATGATTATAGGAGGAACAGGCGCCGGAAAAACAAGCATGCTGAACGCCTTGATGAGTATGCTCTCACCATACCACAAAGTTGTTACAGTTGAGGAAATCGCTGAGCTAAACCTCCCACACGAGAACTGGGTTCAACTCATCAGCCGCCAAGGCTTCATATTCGGCTCCTCCCAAACAACATCCATCTCCCTCTTCGACCTTGTCAAACTCAGCCTACGATACCGACCAGACTACATCACCGTAGGCGAAGTCAGAGGAGAAGAAGCCTACGTCCTCTTCCAAGCAGTAGCCACCGGGCACGGAGGCCTCTGTACAATGCACGCCGACAGCCTCGACCACGTCGTGAAACGCCTCACTTCACCACCAATGAACGTCTCAGAAGTCTACATCCCCCTCATGAACCTCTGCATCCACATCGCCAGAGTAGACCTACCGAAGAAGAGGGGAGAACTCTCCTTCGGAAGGAGAGTCCGAAGCATAATGGAGATCGTCGACTTCGAGAAGTATAACCCGATATCCGAATGGGACGTCAGAAACGACTCCTTCATAACCACTCTAGAGAAAAGCGTTCTCCTAGAAAGAATAGCAGAGAGAAGAGGGAAACAAAAAGAGGAGATAATTAAAGACGTTAAAAAACGGAGGAAGTACATCCGATGGATGGTTAAGGAGGGAATACGGGATCAGAAAGAAGTCGCCAAGGCCATAATGGGATACTACCAAGGACAAACAACACCCTCAAGAAAACGGAAGATAACTGAAGAAGTAGAGGTTGAAACACCATCAATAGTTGCGTGAATAAAATGAGCCTCAGGGATGTATGCTACGCCAGCTTCGGACCTCTAGGCAGAGCATTACTAAAGGCATTTAAGAGAGTAGACAAAGACTTAGAAGCCTCAGGCATGGCTATACACCCAGAAGTATACCTCTCCATCGCAAGTTTCATAGCTATACTCTCTCCAGCAATATCCTTCACATTACTGGTGACATCTACCCTTCTACTAGGTTTACCTAAAGTCGGCCTCCCGGTACTCATACTCTTCATAGTTTTTCCCCCTCTCCTCGTAATCATGATCAGCCTCATCCTACCAAGACTAGTCCTCGCAAACAAAATCTCCAAACTCAAAATAGAGATCCCCTACGCATCCATGTACATGAGTGTAATGGTCAGCGGAGGTCTATCCCCCTATGCTAGTCTCCTACGACTGAGAAAAATGAACCTAATGCCCATCCTAAGCCAAGACATAAAGAGGATCCAACGCACAGTACTCGCAACAGGGGCAGACCCCGTCTCAGCTATGGAGAGAGCCGCGAAAACCTGCGACCTAAAGGAGTACAAAGACCTACTCCTAGGCTACGCCTCCACCATAAGAACTGGAGGAGACGTCCTCCACTACCTCTACAGCCAGACAGTAACCATGTTCCGGGACATGAAGACCCGCTTAAAGGCTGTAGGAGAGACGATGGGTATGCTCATGGAGACCTACATGATCGTAGCTGTACTAGGCGCTCTAGG
>CAZOCN010000157.1:0-2747 GCA_964578315.1 uncultured Candidatus Bathyarchaeia archaeon | reverse complement strand
CCTCAAGCTGAGGACCCGCCTTTCTTAGACGCTCTTCGAACAGATCTATAATGCCGGTCGATGGGGCGTCCTCTTCTCTCCGCGATTCTGGCAGCCGACGCCGCGTCTCTCCCTCCGATACGATTCGCTTCCTTAACGCTTATATGGCTTGTTCCATCTTCAGGGACCAACTCAATTACTACATCCGGAGGCAGTACCCTATCGAGTCTCTGAGTCAATTCTAGAGCATCGGGCATCACACCTGAGCCTACCCTGACTATTCTGCGAGAGGCTGGAAATCTATTCAGAATTTTAACAACTGTATCTGAGGCATGCTTCAGAGTTTGACAACTCCTGGTCTCTAAAAGTTCACCGTCTGCGATCAATGCAACGCCAAGCACTTTGCCCGGGTCGAGGCCGACAACCACCTCTTCGTAGAGGCTTTTACCCTGACTGAGACGTAAGGCTTCATCTACAATAAGTGTAGGATCGTCGCTCTTACCTAAAACCACAATATTCAGATGATCTATCTGCACCCGTTCCTCAGGTGTCGTAATTACTACGTTCACATCTGGAGGAACCTGCTCGTCTGGTCTGATACTAATAAAGTCTACCTTCCTCCTTTTAAGCTCCTTAACTAGGAGGTAGAAGGCTTTACCTGAAACCGTGGCCACTGCAATCTTCTCTTTCATATTTACAAACCATCTTGCTACATGAAGGCCCTATATTTAAAGTTGTCAATATAAAGAAGTAGCCCTGCACAATTATCTCTTTCTTCTACCATAAAACTATTAATTCTGAAAATCTCCGCTTTTTCTGTGGTCATATTTGAGGAGGGCGGTTACAACTGGATGCGAGGAGCTTGATATTTTATTAGGTGGAGGTCTCTTCTTCGGAGAGGCCGTTTTGGTCTACGGGGAAGCCGAAACTGGCAAGACTACTCTGGCTATACAATGCGCCGTTAATGCGGCTAGAATGGGATTTAAAACCCTATATGTAGACTCTGACAACGCCTTCAATCCTATACGTCTAACACAGATAGCGGAGATTGACCGAGATGAAGTGGCTTCCTCCATTATGGTTTTCAATCCCCAAGGTTTTGAGGAGCAATCTGATGTAATCGACCATCTCCACGTCTACCTAACTGGAAACACAAAACTCCTAATAGTAGACACCATAACCACCCTCTACCGCTTAGAGATGGGAGATAAAGAGGAGACGTTCCTCCTGAACAGGGAGTTGAACAGGCAGTTAGCCTTTATAGTTGAGGTTACGAGAAGAAAGAGAATCGCAACTTTTCTCACTAGCCAAGTCAGGAGTATTGTAGACGATGGAATGGAGGAAGAAAGTCCTATAGAACCCGTGGGAACCAGAGTTTTGAAGTTCTGGGCTGACAAGATCCTCCGGTTAGAAAGAACTGCCCGAAATAGTGTGATTAAAGTCTCTCTGGAAAAACCTACAAACACTAAAGGTCCTCTCCAAGCATACTTAAAGATAAGTAGCGAAGGAATAAAAGACTGGAGGAGAAATGCGCTCCAAAGTAGTGACTGGAGACTCTGAGGATGACATTAAGTTACATGGATGTAGTTTCGGCTTTAATCTTCATTCTCCCAGCTTACTGCGCTAACGCAGCCCCCGTCATATTCGGAGGAGGCAAGCCTCTAGACTACGGCAGACCCTTCATCGATGGGAAACCCATCTTTGGACCACATAAAACTATTCGCGGCCTAATAGCAGGAATCCTCATTGGTCTCATCGCAACGTTGGTCCTCAATCTTCTCATATCCTACGACATCTCTATAGGCGTAGTGACATCGATTGGCGCAATGATAGGGGACATAGCCGAGTCATTTTTCAAGAGAAGATTCGATCTCAAGCCCGGCTACTCACTTCCACTAGCGGATCAACTAGACTTTGTATTAGGCGCCTTAACCTTCTCCTTCATGGTTTCTCCACCCACCCCCTTAACAGTCCTCTTAGTCACTATTGTAACTCCTCCAATTCATTTGTTAACCAATCTTCTCGCTTATTTATTCGGCTTAAAGAAGAACCCTTGGTAGATGCGTAGTTATATCTAGAAAAACTTAAGAGGAAGACTAGAAGAGGGAACTTCCCAACTTCTGGCCTAAAATGAACTCCAACGCTAGGAAGGCGATGAAGATAAAGATGACCCCCAACATCAACGTTGTAAATGCCTGTCTAGGACGATACTCATATTTAGTGCTATGATAAGCCAGTATCAAACCGCCGACTCCCAGGGCGTAAAGAAGCATAACGATCAGGCTTTCATTCAAAACTTGCATGTGAAGTTGAGTAGGATAATAGAAGACCCATCGTCCCCTCAAAGGTATAAGGGCGATAGGCTTCTCTAGGAGGTCGTAAATGCCGCCTCCGAGAATGAATATACAGATACTCGTAACTAAAAGCGCAACTATGTAGGGGGATGGCGTAGCTACGTGGACTCTCCTCCAAGTCCTTCTGAGACCATAAGAGAGGTCCGTCACCGTCTTCTTAGCTCTCCTCGGCAATACACAAACTCTCCTTATAGATCCCTTTTATCTCCTCTGAATTCAAGTAACTGATTCCCGTGAATTATCTTTTAAAAGTTTCCTCCGATATTCCAGAACTCAAGTATGCCTGTTCGATAGGAGATAACCCGCCACTTCCTTCACCCAGACGATCGATCGTTCATTATGGTTTGCCCTTTATTTCACATCGATCGATCGCCGGTCTGGAATAACATTCGGAGGCGCGCATGTGCCAAAACC
>CAZOCN010000156.1:0-2764 GCA_964578315.1 uncultured Candidatus Bathyarchaeia archaeon | reverse complement strand
AGCCAATTTCCTTTATAATGGCGCTGTCAAATATGGTGAAAAAGGAGTATATGTTTCTTTTGCGGAGAGCCGTGAAACTTTTATTAAGAATATGCTGAGTTACGGGTTAGATTTCGATAAATTAGAGAAGGACGGCGCGTTCAAATTCTTAGATGTGGTTACGGTCAGAGAAGCAGGGACTTCAACTATCTTTAAACTTATCCTAAATGAAATCCGTTCAGTTAATGCTAAAAGGGTTGTGTTGGATTCTTTCTCGGCTATGGCTCAAGCCTTCGAGAAGGTAATAGACCTTAGAATTTCAATGCATACGATTCTTAGCAAAATAGTGCGCCAACTGGGCTGTACTACTCTGATATTAGAGGAGATTCCAGTCGGCGACAATAAGATAGGTTTCGGTGTAGAGGAGTTCGTAGCTGACGGAGTAATAAAACTCGAAAGGCGCCGTTTCAACGATTTATTATTAAGAGAACTAGAGATCCTGAAACTTCGAGGAACGGAAGTTAAATATACAAAGTTTGCTTTCACGTTGAAAGACAGTTTCAGAGTATTTCCGCCAATAACCTTCAAGGAAACAACCGGCCTCTGGGAACACGAGGTTATCCCTCATGGCAAGGACAAATTCTCCCTGGGTATTCGAGACCTTGACAAATTCCTGAGAGGAATGGTCCAGACAAGAAATTACGATCTCTTCGAGATAGGAAGGGATGCACCATTTCCTTTAAACTACTTAATACGCCCCATTATATGCAACTTTATAAATCAAGGATACGGCGTTGTCATTCTGCCACCACAGGGCTTTAGCGCCCTCACAATCCAAGAATCTCTACTCCCATATATCAACGAAGCTGTTCTACGAGAGAACGTCAGGATAATCGATTACCGGGGAGAGCTAGAAGCGCCTCAGATTATTAATCTGGAAGGGAGTTCCATCACTGAAGATTTCGGAATCTTATGGGACTCTACTTCTGCACTAAAAAAGAAAACTGGTAAACCAGTTTTGTCCATCGTTGGATTTGACACAGTGGAATACACTTACGATAAAACAGCGGCATTAAAGATTTTAGGAGAAGATGTTGCTAGGATAAGGAATTTCGGCGATTTGAGAATAAATATAATCCGACCTACCATCGAGATTGCAGATCAATTAAGAGCGCTATCTGACATTTACCTGAAAATTCAACAGATTGATGGCGCCCTCTTCTTGTATGGAGTTAAACCCGAAACCCCCCTCTTAAACATAACTTTTTCCACTCAGAAAGACAGACTCCGCGTGAGTCTCACACCCATAGTATAAAGGAGAGGAAAATGAATAACTTGCCCCCTCAAACTGAAATAGAATTATCTGCGGAATTCAGTCAAATTCTGCTCGATGCAATCGATGAGGGATTTAAGATTCTTGGAGAAGGCGTTAGCGATGTCGTTTATTACTATCTAAAGGAGGATTATGGCTTAGATAGATCAAATATCACTAAAAAACATGAAACCTTCACAAAGGGACTTGAGAACCTATTCGGTGTAGGAGCTGCTATAATAGAAAGAGAGATTCTCAAAAAACTGTATGCGAAGCTAGGATTAAAATATGAAGAAGATAGCAATAAAACTTATACTGAACACATAAAATTGGTCTATAAAATTTACCGAAGGAAGTCAAAATAGCCTTTCTTCATTAAAAAGGAAAAAATCACAAGTTTCTTCATTATTTTTATATAATTTTATTGTGATAATTTTTATAATATTCCTCTAAATGTTCTATAAAGAAATTAGGGGGGAGGAGATTCCATGATCTTGAAATTGACGAGGACGAGGAAGGCTATAAGCCCTATAATTGCAGCTCTCCTCTTGATTGTGGTAAGTGTCGCCGCTGCAATCGTTACGTACTCTTGGGTTATGTCTATGGTAGGTAGCAAAAGCGAACAGGCGCAGACGAGCATACGGATTGATGATGTCCAGTTCTATCGGAACACGGAAAACTCCAACGATTCCATTAAAGTATCAGTGCGTAACACAGGTCCCAAGGCGACTGTCATACAGACTATCTACATATACAAAGGATCTGTTCAGATAGTGAGGGCTGACGGTTTCGAGTTTACTGTCAACGCCGGCGAACTGAAGACTTTCGGTATTAGCGAAGGCTCTGACTGGGGAACTTCAGTTGGAGGCGAAGTGCCTGATGCTATGATATCTCAACCCTTCAAGGAAGACCTTTCAGTGTTAACTGCTTATACTATAAAGGTTGTAACCTTCGACGGTTTCGAAGTCCAAGGAACCTACTACACGCCAAGTTCTTGGTCTTAAACACACGATACTTTCACAAATTTATAACCTCTCACCCTAAATTCTCGATAAAGGAAGGTTGATAGAGCTCAACTAAATGTAAGGGGGATGAGAACATCACCGCCTCAATAAGATCCACAGCTCTTCCTCTTCATAGAACTGTAAAAACTGGAATTCAAGGTCTAGACGACCTTATAGGTGGGGGATTACCGTGTCCAAGTCTTATATTAGTTATAGGTGAGGATGGATCTCACGCTGAAACTTTCGTTGAGCAGATTCTTTACAATCACCTCATCAGAGGAGGGTCAGTATCCTACTATACGATGGAATGGCTGAGTAGAGATGTTGAAGATAATATGAAGGTCTTCGGTTGGAGCATCCGAGATTTCAACGATTCAGGTTTCTGGGAATTCGTAAATATAACCCCTACTCATATGGAGACTCCCGCGAACCTCTGTTCCGACTCTATTTACGGCACGTCAAGGTTAAA
>CAZOCN010000155.1:0-2824 GCA_964578315.1 uncultured Candidatus Bathyarchaeia archaeon | reverse complement strand
GACTTCATAATGACCTTTGAGCATAACGCTGTCAATCCGGATGTGAAAGAGGCCGACGAGCCACAAGACTGGTTTCTTCGAGGAATGGCGAAGGGAATGTGGACCATATACAACATGATAGAGGAGCTGATGGTCGAATAGGTGCGTGTAATAGTAGATGCATTTACCGAAAAGCTTAAGCTTAACATTTACCTATATTTTTTGGAGGAAATTATAAAATGACAAGGTTTGACTGCTTCCTCGTCGATGTGCATTGCCCCCTAGAGTCAGACCTAGAGGTAAGCATAGACACCTCAACACTGTCACAGGACGAAGTAGAAAGCCTAATTAGTGAGCTTAAGCGGTTGGGTTTAAGGGTTAAGGCGAATCGAAGAACCCAGCGTCTCAGATTTAGCCCGTTTCCAACCTCCGTCGAGGCAGAACTGAAAAATATGAGGGGCGACATTTACGCTAGGCTGATTCCAGAATACTGTTTTGCATTAAGGGACAAGGGAGGAGGTCCCTACCTATTGCCGAGGAGCGTTGCAGCAAGTTTCCTAAAAGCTGTTAAGGAAAAATGCCGAGAGCATCTGACGAAGCTAAGGGAGAAAGTTGAAAGTTTCAGGCGTGGCGAAGACTATATGAGGGTTGCCGAGTGCCTAAATAGCTATGGAATTGACCCTTCAATACTCGACAAAGCCGGCTCGGAAATTAGTGATGAAATAGTTGACTTAATACCCGTCGACTTCAACCACTCTTTGAAAGAAGGAAATAAGCTGCTTAGAAGTTACATCGAGAAATTTTATAGGGACTGCCAAGCTGGAATCCTCCGGGGCGTACGGGAGAGAATATTAGAGCTGTCAAAGGATTTTGATGAGGCAGGAAAGCTGAAGAAGTGGCCGGCCAAAATGAACTGCCTTAAAATGATTTGTAGTTCTTTGGGGATGAGTGAGCTTGTGGAAGGCTTTTTGGAACCTGCGATCCGCCTATTCAACCTAAGAAAGCATAAAAGATTAAAGGTTTTGATGGAAACTTTCGGCACTTCAAGCCTCAGGGAAGCCGCTGAAAAGTTCCTAGAAAGTAAGGAAGCTTTTTTGGGGGGACAGAAATGAACGAGTTCGAGATAGCCGAGTTCCTCAGGGAACACCCTAAGTACGTGGAAGTACTGAAGCTGGCTGTTGAACACGAGGAGAGACACGCGAACGACGAACACTACCTTGGCTGGGACTGGAGCGATGTACGTGCATACCCGGCCACAATCAACAAGCTGATAATCAAGGGGATCGTCCGCAAGAGTTATAATAGTGCGAACTTCACAAACTACAAGCTGGTTGACCTCGAGGCTGCCAAGAAGGCCCTCAGTATACTTGAAAGCCAAAGGAGTAAGCCTGTCAGCATCGAGAAGGAGGAGCAAGAGATCCCACCTGACATTTTCGATGTTGTAGAGGGCTACGACGACCTGAAGGAGTTCATACTTGCGTCACTCAACGCCGAGGAGCCAGTGCACATATTGCTGGTGGGCCCTCCAGGAACAGCCAAGTCGCTGTTGCTATCGGAGATAGAACGACTGGAAGGTGCAAGATACGTGTCGATGGGCACTGCGACAAAGGTGGGCTTAAGGGACATAATATTCGAGGAAACTCCAAGGTACATCATAATCGACGATCTGGACAAGCTCTCGGACAAGCGGGACATAGCGGCGCTGCTCGAGTGGATGCAGTTCAACAGAATCACCGTAGTCATGCATGGCTTCCGCGAAACAAGAAGGGGCAAAGGCTGGGTTTTCGCCTCGGCAAACAGGCTTAAAGGCATATACCCAGAGCTGATCGACCGGTTCCAAGTATTCCACATCAAGCCCTACAAGCCCGAGGAGTTCCACCGCGTTGTCACCAACTACCTTCACAAGAGGAAGAAAGTCCCTATAGAACTCGCCGAGTACATAGCGACAAAGGTGGGAGAGTACACGGTTAGCGTACGTGAAGCGGTGAGGATTGCAAGGATAGCGAAAACGAAGGAAATGGTGGACAAATTCGTTGAGATAGCAAAGAAATACAGAGTTCCATCCTAATGCCCCCTTTTCCTCGCAGGAAAGGAAATCAGCCTGTTATGTGAATCGTCCTATCTATCCTGCTCATAACCTCTCCATGTAGCGTGAGGAAGTCTATTCTGCCAGTGCGGTATGCCTCGTAGAGGTCTGGATGTGCCTTCTCAACGTATCTGAGGAACTCCGCCCTAGTCATCTCGAAGGCTTTTTTGCGCTTCTTTCGGCGGGGGAGGTTGTGCCAGGGGTTTTCCCATATGCCCAAAGAGAAGAGTTCCCTGTCCAGTGCCTGCCTCGCCTCCGGGCGCATGTCGCATAGGCATTTGGAGCAGAAAGGGCAACGCCAAGTGTCGCAGCGCTCGCAGTATTCGGCTTCGCTAACGCGGAATATTCTTCCACAGAACCAGCATACATCTATTGTTTCTTCGGCCGGGCTCTTCCCAAGAAGGTTATGCATAAAAACCCTTCTATTATGGCGGAATATGCCTTCGATTTCATCCTCCTTGAGTTCACTTATTTTTCGACCTTTAACCCGCTCCCAAAGGTCCTCCGCCCCCTTTATTTCAGGCTCTGAATATTTAGCTTCTGGACACATGAAAACTCACCATGGAAGGTTTCAAGAAGTAAATTATTCCCGCGACAATTTTAAAATCTTTCTCTTTTTAAAAACGTATTTCCGTCCTTAAGTCAGTTCGACAGTCGAACTGTAATTTCAGCTCCCATTCAAACCGTTGGCCTTAAGAAGGTTGACGAACTGTCTTTTGAGGCCGATCTTCCAGAAGCCCATTGTTCTCTCCTTGATGA
>CAZOCN010000154.1:0-2852 GCA_964578315.1 uncultured Candidatus Bathyarchaeia archaeon | reverse complement strand
GAAGCTAAAGCGCCTATTCCCAGACACGCAAAGAATATTAATGCGTATATGAGGGGCATCAACGGAACTGCATCTACCTCTGCTCTCTGGATATTCCTTTTAGGACTACAAAAGAATTGTGTGAATAACCTTTCCTAGGTCGATCGATCAGCGATTTCGGGTCTCATCATCTCTGCAGGAGGTTTTTCGTCACGTTTCAGCATTTCCCGTATCTTGGTCATGTTTACTTTGAGGCGGTCTTCAAGTTCGTGACCACAAGTTTTGTCACTTGCTATCAAGCAGCAACGCTTACAGAAAAAGGATTCTCTGAAGAGTATCGATCGATCGAAGCATTCTGTAAAATCTATCGGATTTTTATTTTTTCTAATAGAAAGTCCACACCGGGTCTTATTTAAACTTCCACTTACTCTTGGTTAGCTGTCTCTTCCGTTCAATATTTGATAGCCTAGCTTGCAGTATTGCCAGTTTGGTCTTTGAAAGCTTCCTCCGCTTTCTCTTAGGAGTTGAAAGGACCGGCCTACTCTCTGAGGGTTCCTTGCGTCTCCTTTTCTTTGGGAGGAGGTTGGGGCGGGTGAAGACTACAAGCCTCTCTTCTAGATCTACGTTTTCTACTCTCCAACCGACCCCAAGCCATGATTCGGTGTGAGCGCTTCCTCTAGCGTTGCTCCACCAGTTTTTATCGGTCTTCGCCGAGTAGGGTAACTCATTCACTATTATCTCCTCGATCTTAGAGAAGGAGAGGGTCACTCGCTTTGTGTAACGCGCTCTCCGAGCCAAGTAGTTGCTTAGATTGCTGTATTTCGTTCCAGCCCTCTTAGGTGTTACAAGTCTTCTAGCACAGTTTAAACAGAGGAATCTACCCTCCTCACTCAACTCCCAGGCTATACAAGCGGAGCAGTACAGCCTACCACACTTCGAACACCGCCTAAGGAAGGGGAGAGCAACCAACCTTTTACAGAGGGCACATTCTTCTCTCATCAACGGAGCCAATACCTTGAAGGAAGTCACTATCCAGTTATCTGTAAACTACGCTTAAAAAGATTCTAGGAGTAAGTAAATGGAAAGAGCCTTAAATTTATTGGGCAAATAGCACGCTACTTTGAAACGCTATACATAATTTTTGATTTTCTGGATGTAAAACCTTAGTGCGTGCGGCATCATCTGAATGAATAACACAATTAGAAGGAGAACAAGACGCGACATAACTGAAATTTTTTCCAAAAAGAAGGCTGTAGCAGGCTCTGTTAAATCTTGAAAAGCTGAAAAACACCTCTTTTGGAATCAAAAACCACCCATAATACCCCTATAATTCACCTTAAAATTCAAGGTTCAACCGATCAGTCAGTCCGAAGGCTAAAAAAGTAACCGGGGGGCTATTACTGTTTGATTCAAATTTCCCGCAAACAGGCAATTTCTGTAAAGAAGGAAGCGGACATTTTAGACCCCTGAAAGCGTGAAAAGAATTAGCCTTAGGAAACTAGAGTTGGGGGAGAAAGCATAACATTCTCAAGGCCCACGCACGTTTCCTGAAAATGCACAGCCTCACAAAGATGTTGAGTAGCCTTCCAAAGAAGACAGAAAGCTCTGGACCTACAAAACAACTCATCATCTTGACCGTCTATTCAGGAGAGAACACAAAAGAGTAGCACATAAACTCGTGAATCCACGACTAAAACGTATCACCTTCTGCCACTGAAAAGCAACCACAGAATACGCAAAAACAAAGAACACACTTTACGTTCAGAAGACCCTAGGCCATCGACAGCTGAAAACCACACCGAGAAACACTCAGCTGGCGCAGTTCCCACACAACGAAAAAATACATCTGTAAAGTGACAAAGACAATCAATGAAGCAAAAGAACTTATAGAAGCAGGATTCGAATACGTAACAGATATGAATAACTACAAACTATTCAGAAAGATAAAAATCACATACCTAGGACCACAGAGCAGTAGGTAGTGATCCGACCGTAGGGGGCCGTGGTCCAGTTTGGATTAAAGGCTTGCTGGAGATATCCCCCGCAAAATTCCCCTTTTTTACGCATTGATATTATTATTTGTTTTATATATCGATTTAAACCTCATAAAAGGGATAAATGAAAAATATAGCAAAATTTTGCTGGATAAGTTATGTCTAAAAGACCTTCTCTTTTAATTTTAGAGCTTACATCAGAAAATAAAGAAGGTAAGTCTGAAGGCTGGCTTCTTTGGGAGCTAATGAGGATTTTAGAATTAAAAAAGCATGTACGATTCGAAAAGGCCTCAGGAAAAAGAGCGTTCTTTAATCTACTTAATAACGCAAGGGAAAATTACATTCATATTGGTGCCCATGGTATACGTCATCGAGGGAAAACTTGTCTTTTAACTCCTAGGGAGGCTAAGATTTTCCCAGAGGAATTGGAGGATCTATGGATAAATCGGAGGAAAAGACCTGAATTAGTTGTATTATCGGCTTGCTATGCTGGACATATAGATCTGGTTAAGCCTTTCACAGAAGCTGGATGCCGATATGTTATAGCTCCACTACATGAGACTTACTGGGATGACGCAGCATTATTCTCAACGATTTTTTACAAGTCGTTACTTGGAGAGAAGAAAACTCCATGGATTTCCTATAAACGTGCAATACTTGGAGTTAAAGCTGCGTTCTCAAAGCTTTCAGGCGCTTGGCGCTTCTATGAAAACGGTAAACCTATATTCCTTGAAGAATAAATTTCGCAATTAAAATTCTCTTAAGTAAATCATCTCACTCATTATAGAACAGACTTCTTAAAAATATCTATTCTCATATCAAATGAACGCTACGTACGTACAATAAGACGTTTAGAATCTATAGCTAAAGGAATAAAGA
>CAZOCN010000153.1:0-2883 GCA_964578315.1 uncultured Candidatus Bathyarchaeia archaeon | reverse complement strand
TATTAGAACACATCATATTGCCCTCAAGAAATATTCAGTTATTCCCTCAGAAATTAAAAAAGGTAGAAACAAACTACTTCGAGCTACATAAGACAGAAGGGAAGTCGATGCTAACTCCAGTCCCAGACCCATTAAAAACATTGATTGGGAAGATTTCTAGAGCGAAGCCTATAAAGGACCTAGATGAAACCGCTGAGGAAGAGGCCGAACGCATGTTAAGGGAGGAAATAGAGACACGCCGATACTAGAAGTTGATCTCCTCTACGCTGCCCTAGACCCAGAGGACAAACATCATCCGATCGCCAAAAAAATCCTAAATCAAATAAAGAATAAACGATTAACAGGCGTTAAATTAGGTTCCCTCGCCTTGCACGAGTTAGAGCTAAACTTAAAAGCCGGCAATATTCTCATAGATGGGAGAAAAGCAAACGCAGAAGACATAGCTAAATTCTTCACAGAACTAAATAGGCTATTATTCTTATATGACATAACAATTCTCCCATTAACATGCGAACAGATAGCAAAAGCTGCCCATTTAAGGAAAAAATACAATTTATCCTTCTACACCTCCCACCATGCAGCATCAGCAATATTACACGACTCAGAAATCATATCCACAGACAACACATACGATTCTATTGTAGACCTAAAGAGGATAGACCCCTACTCAATTAAATAAAAAATAACGAAAGCGAATTTTTCCAGTTTCGATTAAAGAGAAGTGATTAAAATAAATAGTAAAATAATTATAACCTTAAAGTCTTCAGCTATAATACTTGCAACTTTAGTCTTCTATTGGCAGGACCTAAATATAATACTCAATGAAGCCTTAAAGAATGAAATAACAACCCACATCATTCTCATACCCTTCCTATTTACCTATCTTGTCTACCGTAAAAGGAAGATGCTGAAGGCAGTTATAACCTTTGAAAACGATAGAAAAATTAACGATGAAATCTTCGGCCCCCTCATATGCCTTTTAGCAATACTGTTATACTGGTATGGATCCTACACATTCCAACCTCTCGAATATCATCTATTGTCTCTCCCGATCTTCATATCAGGCACTATCCTAATCCTATATAACACAGAAACCCTGAAAACTCTAATCTTTCCAATAGCCTTCCTCCTCTTCCTTATACCACCCCCCACAGAAATCGCCTACACAACCGGTGCACACCTCGCCACATTCAGCACACAAATCGCATATAACATCCTGAAGACCATAGGCCTACCAGTAACCCTAAACGTCCAATATCAGAGTCCAGTTATACTCCTCCAATCTCCTTCAGGGTCCACCATACCCTTCGCCGTAGACGTAGCCTGCTCAGGCATCTACTCACTAATAGGATTCACCGTCTTCGCCTTCTTCATAGCCTACATTTCAAGAGGGCCGATATGGAAGAAACCTGCCCTATTCATCCTAGGCTTCCCCCTAATATACGCGCTAAACATCCTAAGAATAACCATAATCGTTATAATAGGCTACTGGCAAGGTCCAGAACTCGCACTCAACATCTTCCACCTCCTAGGAGGATGGACGCTCATCTTCTTAGGAACACTAACACTACTAATAGTATCAGAGAAAATCTTCAAGATCCAAATTCTGAAACAAAGATTCACCACTAAATCATGCTCATATTGCAACAAAAACCTTCGAGAGTTCTGTCACGCCTGCGGAAAACTCTTGAAACTCCCAAATCTAAAACTAATGAAACGAGATATACTCAAAATAGCCCTTCTAACACTAACCATAACTCTAATCTTATCAATTCAAGTTCCTGTTTTCGCATTAACACAAGGACCCGCGGAAGTCCTAACCCAGTCTCCAATAGGCGGACAAGCAAGCACCCTGATCCTACCAACCATAGAAGGCTACAACCTCAGATTCGTATACCGCGATGTAAATTTTGAGAAGGTATCCAAACAAGACGCGTCGTTACTCTACCAATACAATTCAATAGACAGATCCAAAGCGGACATCTGGATAGGAATAGAAGTTGCGGATTCTAGAGGAAAGCTGCACCGTTGGGAGGTCTGTCTAGTAACATGGCCCCAAACCCATGGAGAAGAACCCTCAGTGACAACCGTAGACATGAAAGATACACAACTCTTAGAAAATCCACCAATAATCGGCAGATTCTTCGCCTTTCACCCCTTAAACTCAAACAGAACCCAAGTAATCCTCTACTGGTATGAAAATACAATATTCAAAACAGAATCCGGATACCAAAACAAACACGTTAAAATAAGCCTCATAACATTCGTAGACAATCCAAGCCAATACAAAGAAGCAGAAGAGGCGCTACTTCCCATCGGAAACCAAATTGTGAAATACTGGCAACCACTAAAGACCTGGTCATGGATCACCCTAACCATAGCCCAAAACGGACCAGCACTAATTACATTAACAATCATCCCTCTTGTAATTTCAGGACTTTATCAAATAATAAAAAATCAAAGAGAAAAGAAAGATGCTCAGAAACTCTTCAAAAGAATAAAACCGAAAGAGGAAAGACTGATACTTAAGGCTGTTCAAAAATCAAATAAAGAAGGAAAAGCCACAGGTCTAGCCATAGCCTCCGCCTACAAGGAATTAACAGGAAAACCCATCGAAATAGAAACGTTAACCGAGAAACTAGAAGAAGCCGAGAAAGCAGGCCTAATAAAGAGAAAAATATCGAACCTAGACGATGAACCAATCCAAATCTGGAAGAACCGAGCATCTTTCAATGAACAATAAACAGCAATAAGAAAAACCTGCAAACAAGGGAAATCATCTTGTTTTAATTCCCTGAGCATGTATAAAGTTTATAGAACATTAACTTGATTGTTCCAGAAATTAGTTTCATACACCTTTAAAAGAGGCGTACTCTATCTAAG
>CAZOCN010000152.1:0-2898 GCA_964578315.1 uncultured Candidatus Bathyarchaeia archaeon | reverse complement strand
CTTCTTGAATTCCTCCCAGTTACTGTACTCCTCGTTTGGCATACTTGAAGCGAGAGATGACGCTAAACCCATCATGTGGGTAACCATGCCAACAACTCCCTGTTTATCTGCGATGTCCTCGAAGAGGATGTTTACTGCTACGTCAACGAATGGATTTTCGACTCTACTGTCAACATATAGACTGTCCTTCAGAACCGTCAAGGATCAGCTCTCCTTTAAGTTATTACTGCGCCTTTAATTATGAGTGCGAAGACACAAGAGTAGCTTCTCAGTAGGCTGCTTACGTGGTCCCTTCTTATATTGATCCTTTTGAGGTTTTCTTCAACAATTTTCGTCTTTCCCATATATCCCCTGTTGGCTAATTGTAAGTATTCTATATCCTGTTGGGCTATCGTTATGTTTGATATGACCTTCTCTCTGAAGACTTGATGGAAGATGCAGAAATTACAGACAGTGGAGTCTCTAATGGAGTTATTGTATTGCTCTACAACATTCAAGTCCGCTTTTGGAATTTCTCCAACAGCGTTGATGTATCTCTCTAGAGTTCTTTTGTATGGGCATTCCCTAACGGCGTATATGTAACCAGCTACATCACCGTCTTTATCTAGGATTGCCAAATCTGTTAACGCGAAGGTTTCGCCTTCGGTTGAAATAGAAGCCCTGGAATCTTTAACTGCCATATTGAACGCAGGCCATCCTATGTAGGCTTCTTCTCCCATTCTATTAGCTAGAGTTTCACCTACTCTAATCCAGTATTCAATTACACTGTCGACACCGGCTTTTTCAGCCATGTCTCTTATGAGGGCGAGGCCGGCGACATCAAGCAATTGATCACACCACCCCATCCTGTAACACATAATAATTACTTTAGTAGTACTTAAATATGATATTAGTAATATTTAAATATTCCCTCCCTTTAGAAGTTACTTGTGATAATATGCGCGTCCCCACCGGAATCCCCGGTTTAGACGAACTGATAGAAGGAGGAATAAGAGCCAATACTGTAACTGTAATAGTTGGAGCCAGCGGAACTGGAAAAACAACATTTGTTATGCAGTTCGTATTGCATGGTTTAGAGAATGGAGAACAAGGACTTTACATATCCTTAGAGGAGAAACCTGAGCAATTGATTGAAGAAGCCAAACTTATGGGGTGGGACTTGAGGAAGTACGTTGATAAATCCCTCTACTTTTACTTCGCAGCAGGCTCAGACTTTAAGGACCTAGTCGAGTCCGATCTCCCCCAACTAGTTGAGTCCAGAACCGACTATGAAGTTCCAACGAGAGTAGTCATAGACCCGTTAACACCGTTTATATGGGAAGTCTCCGACAAGCGAGACCAACGCCTCTTAATATCCAACTTATTCGGTCTCCTAAAGAAGGTTGGTCCTGTCATCTGTAGCGTGGAAGAGCATTTGAGACCTGGTGAGACCATCGGAGAAGACGTTCTAATCCCTATTTATCTTGCCGACGGAGTCCTACACTTGCAATACCAACCTATCGGCGGAGCCTTCAATAGAACACTAGAAATTATGAAGATGAGAGGAACCCGTCACGGCGAAGAAGTATATCCCTTCATGATGGCGAGAGGCGTAGGAGTCATAGTTAGAAGTTCAACTCTAAGCGAAAGAGTCGCCGAGACCATTAAAGGAACTGAAGATTACGAAGAGACATTCCAAAGGGCCATCCAGACAGCAGTAAACTTGAAGGCCCCTGAGAATCTGATCAGAAAACTGAAGATTATGCAGGAGAATTGGATGTATGAGTATTCTCCTGAGGAAGCGCTGAGGGTCCTCTTCAGATATTACAACCTTCATGTGGGATGACTTTGAAAGAGAAATCAGTGAATATAGAGAATGTCGCCTTCCTGAAGTATTTACTTAAACTGGAACTTAGAAGGTTATGTGAGAAGAACCATATGGCTATGATTCTTTTAATGGGAGTGGGTGGACAAGTCTTCGCTTTGTATCATCCACCTAAGATAACTAAGAAGATCCATCGGTTATTTAGTTCCGTGAAGACAAATTTGCCCTATATTTGTGCTCAATTGAGGAATAGAAGGATGGAATTCTCTATACAGAGATATATTCATGGAACGACGATAATGGCTGAGGTGAATATGGGTGTAGTTCTAGTCTGTCTATTAACCTCCACGAGCAATGTAGGCGAACTCAATGAAATGGTCTCCTCCATCCTCATCGCATCGAAGGTGATCAATCACATCGTTTCAAATAGGGCTCTCACTGATTACAATAAAAAAGGGTATGCTGAAAAGATAAACCATGAACTTAAGGAACTAAACAGAGTTCTCTTCGAGGAGTTATTTCACAAAACCAGCAGGTACCAGAAGAATATGAAAATCTTGAAAGAAATAAAAGGTAAACTAGAAAGCGTTCTTGGGATAGGAATAGTAGAACAAGTGATCACATTAGCCTTAAACGAACTCGGCCTCTCCCCAAGATACATGGTTAAGAAGGACTGGCTTCTTCTTGTTCGTCACCTCATAGAGACAAGGATCAGACCTACCATTGGAGACGTGGTAGCGGAGAGACTAATTAGGAATTGGATTCCTGAAATAGAGAACAAATTAGAGTCCTTTTTGTAAAAAAGGAAGATTCAACTAATGGTCAAAAAGAGTGAAAAGCTAAGAGGAAGCCTTGATATACCGCGAAAGAAAAGAGAAAACATAAAAATTGATAAGTTACCACCGGAGGTTCTACAAAGAGCGTACCAGGAATTTTTGGATGCAAACCTCTCCTATGCTAGCAGTATCTTAGGACGTGATTATGTAGCATCATGGCTAAAGGAGACCCTTGAAAAAATTCGCATATGCTCTGCGGGAACCGAATTCTTTATCCCCCAAGAAAACAGAATCGTAGTTACAGATATTTTAAATGCG
>CAZOCN010000151.1:0-2915 GCA_964578315.1 uncultured Candidatus Bathyarchaeia archaeon | reverse complement strand
GTTAATCGAGACTTTTAGATTCTAAGACAACTCTCAAATCTTAAGAGAGAACCAAGCTGTATCCCTAATCATTTTAGCGCTTTCTACTGGAGACTCCGTATTCACTATCGCTCGTCCAACGATCAAGTAGGTGGCACCTGCTTCTAAAGCGTCTACGACGTTACCTCCCTGAACTCCTACACCGGGAGAGTAAATCGGAATCTCCCCTTCTAGAACTTCTGCCACCTCTCTAATCTTCTCTGGGTAAGTTGCACCTACAACAACCCCGTCAGCCTTCCACGCTAAGGCCTTTTTTGCGAAGAGTATATACTGGAACTCCTTCTCGCCGGTCTCGGGGTTATAGACTGGTTGACCGTAACCCTCCCGGGCTCCAGCATGACTCATGTAAACGAGAAGGATTACTCCACAGTCGCGTTTTCTAGCTACCTTGAAGACTGGCTCTAAGCCTCCAGTCCACCCCACGAAGGGATTAGCCGTTAAAGCGTCGAAGCCGACTCTGAAGTAGTACTCTGCGATCGTGGCGTTTGTGCTTCCAATGTCGTTGATTTTGCAGTCCATTATCGCTGGAAGGTTATACTTGTGAACTCGGCTCACTATCTCCTCGACTCCAGAGGGACCTAAGGGGAGTGTGAGGTGACGGTTTACCTTAACGGCGCAAAGGTAAGGATGAACACTGTCTAAGAGCTTAAGGCTCCTTCTAAGGAGGGTCTTAGAGTCTTTTGGTGGGAGGTCTAGAGCCAGAACTATGTTTGAACGGTTTCGCCTAGAAGAGGCGGAGATGCTCTCTTTGAAGGCCAAGGCACAATCAGAGAGAATTGTGAACTCAATGCTTTTATCGTTTCCGTTAATTCGCAATAGAAGGTTCATCAGAAGGAGAGACTGCGGGGTTCTTTTTTCATGTTTGAATCCATAAGGTTTAATTATGGAAAGTTATATCACTTCGGGAAGGGTTCATTGCTTAGAAAAACTAAGGAGCCAAACACTCACGAAAAGCTAGCGGTACTCGTTCTCGAAGATGGAACACTCGTTGAAGGCATTGGGTTCGGTGCCCTAAAGAAGGCTTATGGCGAAGTAGTCTTCAACACGGGCATGGTTGGGTACCCCGAGGCGATAACCGATCCCTCTTATAACGGTCAGATTCTTATGCAGACCTATCCCCTCATCGGGAATTATGGAGTCCAACCGGCCCATTTTGAATCTGATGGGCCGAAGATAGAGGGGTATGTCATTCATGAATTATGTAGGGAGCCGAGCCATTCCGCGTCTGAGATGACCCTTGACGAGTGGTTGGAGGAGTCTGGCATCCCAGGCATCGAAGCCGTAGATACGCGGATGTTAACGAAGAAGATCAGAGTTAAAGGAGTTATGCTTGGAATATTACAGACTTACGAGAAAGGAGACGAACCAGATTTTAACAAGTTATTAGAAGAGGCGGAGAGGATACCAGACCCCTATGAGGAGGATTTAGTGGGAGAAGTCTCAATCCGCGATGTGGAGAGGTTAGACGTAAACGGTGAAGTTGATATAGTGCTTATAGACTGCGGAGTGAAGAGGAATATAATCCGTAACCTCCTCGACAGGAAAGTTAACGTTATTCGGGTTCCTTACAAAACCTCAGCAAGTGAAATCTTGAAGTATGAGCCAGACGGAGTCTTAATCTCTAATGGCCCAGGAGACCCGAAGAGGTGTAGGCAGACCATCGAGGCTGTTAGGGAACTTTCTGAGACCGACATCCCCATGTTAGGTATCTGCCTTGGAGTTCAACTCCTCGCCCTTGCGATGGGAGGAGACACCTATAAGTTGAAGTTCGGCCATAGAGGACAGAACCACCCCGTAATAGACCTCGACACTCAACGTTGCTACATAACCAGTCAGAACCACGGATTCGCGGTTGAAGGCGAGTCCCTGAAGGATACGGGTCTTGAAGTTTTCCTTTTGAACGCAAACGATAAAACCGTGGAGGGACTCCGTCACCGATCTAAGCCCATTAGAGCTGTGCAGTTCCATCCGGAGGCTTCCCCAGGACCTAACGACACTAACTTCATCTTCGACTGGTTTGTGGAGGAGGCCGCTGCCTTCCGGAGGAGGAGATGAAATGCCCCGATTCGAGAGTATAAAGAAGGCTTTGGTGATAGGAAGCGGAGGCATAGTTATAGCCCAAGCGGCGGAGTTCGATTACAGCGGCTCTCAAGCGCTCAAAGCCTTGAGGGAGGAAGGGATAGAGACAGTCCTCGTCAACCCGAACGTAGCCACCATTCAGACCAGCCATAAAATGGCTGATAAGGTGTACCTTGAACCATGCACGGTGGACATATTAACCCAGATAATAAGGAAGGAGACACCGGATGGAATCCTCCTCGGATTCGGAGGACAGACAGCCCTTAATCTAGGCATTCAACTTGGTCGGGAGGGCGTCTTCGAAGAGAACGGCATCCAGATTTTAGGAAGTTCCCTAAAGGCCATTGAAGTAACTGAGGATAGGCTTCTATTCAAAAGGGCGATGGAGAAGGCTAATGTTCCGATACCCTCCAGCGACGCCGCCTATTCGGTGAGCGAAGCGTTGGAGATCGCTGAACGCGTCGGATACCCGGTGATAGTGCGAACGGCGTATATGCTTGGGGGAGGAGGGTCTGGAGTAGCCTACAAACCGGCTGAGCTGAGGGATATCGTTGAGAAGGCTTTGGAGTGGAGTTTCGAGAGGCAGGTTTTAGTTGAGAAGTACCTCCGCCACTGGAAGGAGATAGAGTATGAGGTGATGAGGGATTACGCCGATAACACCATCACCGTAGCGGCCCTTGAGAACTTCGATCCGTTGGGGATACACACCGGCGACAGCATAGTCGTGGCTCCCACGCAAACACTGACCAATAGAGAGTACCAGATCCTCAGAGACGCCTCGATAAGGGTTATCCGGG
>CAZOCN010000150.1:0-2994 GCA_964578315.1 uncultured Candidatus Bathyarchaeia archaeon | reverse complement strand
TTCGATAAGTATAAGGCGATAGATATGCCCGCTCTATCCTACAAGGAGGAGAACCATAAAAGAGAGAGAGGTCTCCTAAAAGGTTACTTCCAAGATGAGGCTGAGATAAAGGAGTATGATGAGGTTGTATGGAGAAATCATGAAGAGAACAAAAAGGAGTTCTTCACCACCCTCGGAAAGTTCGACCTATTAATCGCTTATTTCAATTTAGCAGATGCCATAGGCCACCTAAGCTTCGGAATCCCTGAGAAGATGGAAAAAGTATACATAGAATTGGATGCTATCGCCAAAGAGACTAGAGCCTCGGTTGATGACCACGTACTTATCATATCAGATCATGGAATGAAAGCTGTAGGTAGATACGGTGACCACACGAAGAATGGTTTTTATTCCACAAACAAAGAGTTAGGGCTGACACTCCCACGAATAACAGACTTCTACAAGATAATCCGGGAGAAAACTTGCAGATGAGCCTTCCAAAGGTAAATCTTGTGGTGGTAGGCCACAAAGACCATGGGAAATCAACTCTGATAGGGAGGCTAATCTACGACACTGGAGCTGTCCCGAGGGAAAAGATAGAAGAGATTAAGAGGGAACTTGAGGAGACTGGACAGGATAGGTTCGAGTTCGCATACCTCCTTGACAGTCTAGAGGAGGAGAGGAAGGGCGGTCTGACTATTGACATAATGCAGACCCCCTTTAGAACAGAGAAGCATCAATATACAATCATAGATTGCCCTGGACATCGTGAATTCATAAAGAACATGTTAACTGGAGCATCGCAGGCAGACGCCGCCATTTTAGTGGTGTCAGCAGTGGATGGGGTTGCAGACCAGACTAGGCAACACCTCTCCCTCATCAAAATGTTAGGAATAGACCAAGTCGTTGTTGTTGTGAATAAAATGGATGCTGTAGATTACGATGTAAATACGTTCAATGAGGTTTCTCAAGGTATAAAGGAATTGTTAGACTTCCTTAACTATAGGGAGGTTCCTATAGTTCCCATATCGGCTTTTGCTGGAGACAACATAGTCAAGAACTCAGAGAATATGAAATGGTATAACGGGTCACCCTTAATTGAGGCTTTAGACAAAAGGATAAGGCCGCCTAAGCCTTCAGCAAACAAACCTCTAAGAGGCTTCGTACAGGACCTCTACAATTTAAAAGGTATAAGAACCATCGTCTGCAAAATTGAAACTGGAACCCTGAAAAAGAGTAAAACTATCCTCTTCTTGCCTTCAGGGAAGAAAGGAGTGTTAGAGAGAATAGAAACCTTCGGAGAAGAGATGAGAGAGGCCGGTCCAGGCGAATCTGTAGGTCTGATAGTTACTGGAGTGGATAATGTTGAAAGGGGAGAAGTTATCAGTTACCCGGAGAACCCTGTAAAAACAACGAGGGCCTTCACCGCGGAATTGATAACCTTCCCTAGAATTAAACTGGAAGTAGGAGACATATTGAAGATTCGCTGTGGGACAACCGAAAGAGAAGGCAGATTAGAAAAAATAATGGAGAAAATGGACCCAATAACTCTGACTGTCAAAGAGTTTTCTCCGGAAACCTTAGAGGATGGAGAAGTAGGGAAAGTACTACTCCGCACCGAGAGACCCCTCTGCCTAGAAAAATACACTGAAATTCCTCAACTTGGAAGATTCATAATTGTGGGAGAGAAGGGAACAATCGCTGCTGGAATAGTGCTAAACATAGAAAATCATGGGTAATCACTTGATTTTCTCCAGCAATTTATATCAAATCCCCTTTTTTATGGACGAATTGTAATGGAAACCGAGGCTTAAGAGCGTCACGATTCTCCTGATCATATTAAAGGTTTTATATAGTATCCTATGCTCCTCTAAATAGTAGGGAGGAGTTGTCTATGTCCAAAGATAAAGTTCCCCTGTATATCCCTAAACTTCTCTACGATGAAATACGGAAGAGAGTGGAGGAGAGCGGAGGAGAATTCCAGTCAGTGGAGGAGTATGTTGAATTCGTCTTAACCGAGATAATTAAGGAGGAACCCGAGGAGGTTTACACGCCAGAAGAAGAGGAAGAGATAAAAAGACGACTTAGAAGCCTGGGATACTTATAGGTTCTAACCGGAGCTTCCCCTCTGAAGGCATCCTCTAAGTTTAAGCTCCTAGATCGATTAATTCCTGTACCGTAATAAAACATGCATTATTTTCAGAGCGATATTCTATGAGTGCCTTTCAGTAAAATTTTCACAGGGTATTTTCTTGCAGACTCTAAAATTCCATCTTCACTATAGCCATCTACAATGATGGTTTCTACGTTAGGGTAGTTCTGATCTAAAACGGAGGAGAGGAACTCATTGATGTTGCTCTTTGAGTTCCATGTTGGTATGACTACAGAGACGAGGGGCTCTTGCGTATTCTCTCTTTTTCCTCTTATCTGTTGCATCTCAAATCATCTAAAGGAAGTTCATGAGAGTTCTCTGGTATAGACTTCTCCTCAGAATTTGACTCTCTTGAATCCACTTCTCTATGGGTATATAGAACCTTGTCCCCATCCAAGATAATGCCTCCTTTAGCGTGTTGAATTTCAGGGGAGTTTTCCTCATAGCGTTCCGGACGTTCTCCCTAACCTGCCATACACCTACGGGCATTATGTAGCCTGGGCGCGCCTCTCTTAAGACGACGACCGTCGCTTGGCGTCTCTCTTCGTTGAGTTTCTCCAGAACCGCTAATCGTGCCGAGTAATAGCACCCTCCGATGTCAGCGTAGGTTGTGCGTCCGTCGTATCCTTCCCAGTCTGACAGGATCGCTATAGTCTTCCCAGTGGGGTTCCAGATGGTTCCAGGATACCACGCCTCCATAGCTTCGTAGCTCCACTTTGCTGGTATCATGAGTATCTCGAATCTGTTATCGAGGTAAGTGGACTCGTAAACTCTGAACTCATTTATCTCCGGGTATCTCTTTACACGCCGTATCAGATCCTTTGATATTATGTTATCCACGGCTGTTATGCTCCATCTAGTAG
>CAZOCN010000149.1:0-3017 GCA_964578315.1 uncultured Candidatus Bathyarchaeia archaeon | reverse complement strand
AAGGTTGCAGCTTTCGAGTTCATTAAGTGGGTAGAGACCAGAGAAGCTCAGGAGCGCTTTGCGAGCCTAGGGGGTATCCCTACACGCTCGGACGTTGCGAGAGAACTGGCTACCTCACAGAAATACCGATATCTAAAGACTTACGTTGATTCAATGCCTTACGTGTATGCTAGGCCCGCAATTCCAGCTTGGTTCAGGATAGAAGACGCGCTAGGAACCCACCTTAACCTGGCGCTTGGCGGTATGGAGAGCCCAGACGATGCCCTCGACCAAGCGGCTTTAGAAATCTTAAAGATCATGCAATCCGCAGGGTATAAATCCGACCTCGTATACCCAGTAGAATAGACCGAGGATGTGAGGGAGGCGAGGAGGAAACCGCAATGCAGAACTTCTTGCCTCCCTCTTGAGTTGCTTAGACAAAGGAGAAAACAAGGAAGTTTCCCAAATGGAGGGCAGATGGTTCTCTCGCAGAGTTATTGAAACCGAGCAGGTTGCCAAGTATCTTTTTCTGCTGCCCCTTCTTTTCGTATTGTTGAGTCTAACTGTATTCCCGCTTGCATATCTTATCCGGCTTTCCCTTATGGAAGGGCCGTTAAACGAGCTGCAGTTTGCAGGGTTGGGCAATTACATAGGGTTGTTCTCTGACCGATCGGGCTTTTTACAGGCTCTAGGAAGGACAGCCGTTTTCGTGGCCTTAGCAGTGAGTTTCGAACTTGTCATAGGAGTCAGCTATGCTTTGCTGGTGAGGGACATCGTTTCCAGTATATTAAAGACAGTGTTGCTGCTCCCTATGCTGATTGCTCCTGTCGCAGTTGGAATCATCTGGAGGATAATACTTCAGACAGACATTGGTGTTCTTAACAAGATATTACATCAACTAGGCATGTTGCCCAGGCCTTGGCTCGCTGTGCCAAATTTAGCGTTTCTCTCTGTACTTATTACTGACATTTGGCAGTGGACACCCTTTGTATATTTAATAATATTAGCTGGACTAAAAAGTATCCCAGGTGAGCTCTACGAGGCGGCCGAAGTGGACGGCGGGACTGGATGGACAATGTTTCGCTACATCACTCTTCCCCTCTTGAAACCCTCGATCTTGGTAGCCGTGCTCTTTCGTTCAATAAGCTGTTTTGCCGCCTTCGATAAGATCATGATTCTTACAGAGGGGGGGCCGGGTACAGCTACTGAGTTTGTAAGTCTTTGGACATATAAGACTACTTTTAGATGGTTGGACTTTGGGACAGGAGCGGCGGCAGCTGTAGTTCTGACACTGGTAATACTTGGCTACACCACCCTGCTGCGACGGAAAGGAGGAGGCTATGCAAAACAGTAAGCCCACTGTGAGAGCCGTGATCCTAGCGGTCGCAATAGTATTAACAATGCTTCCAATTCTCTTTATTGTGTCCACTTCTTTCAAGACATTTAAGGATATAGCACTTGTTAGGTTTGTTTTTACGCCTACACTCAAGAACTACGTGGAACTATTTTCCACTGAGGATTTTTTTCTTCTCATCGAGAATAGTCTGATTGTCGCCCTGATCGCCACGTGCGCAACGGTCGCAATCGGATCACTTGGTGCCTATAGCTTAGCCACTTTCCGGTATCCTCGATGGATTGATAAGTTCATTTTGACCTGGCTATTATTGGTGCGGGTCCTTTTGCCAATCGTTCTTGTCATTCCGCTCTATTCAATCTTTGATGTTCTAGATCTTATTGACACAAGGACGGCTCTAGTCCTAGCTTACGTAACGACAAATCTCCCGTTCGCGGTCTGGATGATGTACGATTTCTTCGCTAGTCAACCGCGGGAAATTCTCGATGCAGCAAAAGTGGACGGTTGCTCTCCGTTCGGGGTTTTTCTTCGCGTCGCGTTACCGCTAGCGGGACCCGGAATAGCTGCAACGGCAATCTTCGTGTGCATGCTATGTTGGAATGACTACATATTTGCACTGATATTAACCAACTACCGGGCTATGACGCTACCTGTTGGGATGGCTCGTCTCGTTCAGCAATACAACATCAAGTGGGGAACGATATGTGCAATGGCGACGCTTTATGTCTTGCCAATCTTCATCTTTTCGGCCTTAGTCCACGAACAGCTAATAAAAGGGTTCACTATGGAACAATTAAAGTAAGCGTAACAAGGCGTCTATCCTCCAAGTGGCGGATGAGGCAGTGTATGGATCCAGCTGGCTTGAAACAAAGCACAGCTACAGACGCTAAAAGACACTAATAAGGCGCGATGGTAGTGTAGTTCACTGGTAACGAGTACATCCAGATATATTGGCTGATGTGTGCGGATGATACACTAAGGACAAGAGACTAGAAGTACATTGACAAATCATGTACACGAACGTTTCCAGGAAGGATCTGATTCTACGCGACAGGCTAGCCGTTGAGCGTACTGCTTTGGCTGCTGAGAGAACTTTCTTGGCATACATACGTACAACGGTATCCCTACTAGCCGCTGGGGCATCTTTCATTCGGTTCTTCGGTCTCTTTGCTCTAACACTTGTAGGCTGGGTATTTGTGATTTCCGCTCCTGTGGTCGTATTTCTTGGAGTGTGGCGACTTCACCAGAGCCGGCAACATCTTCGAAAGATACGTATTGAAGCGGACAACAGATATTGATTAAGAGACATCGAATGACTATTTGATATTTTTGGAAAGGAGGGAGCACGTTTGAAAATGTTTTAGGAGCTTTGGCTGCCCGCAGTCTCCGAGGGAATCCAAATGCCGCTGAAAGAGCAGGTCTCCTATACGCAGTAAGAGAGTATACTTATGTAAAAGATCTATCCGAATAGATTCCCTAGGTGTGCTCCGGGAGCAGAATCACCTAGGAGCTAAGACTGGAGGAAGATATCAGGCGTGGTTCTGTGAAAGGGGGGCTAGGTGAAGATCGGTGGAGCCAGGTACAGTCCGGTGTTCAAGTTCCAAGTGGTGCTGGAAGCCCTCAAAGTCGAGGGGGAGGGATGAAGCCTCTAAAGGTGGGGATAATCGGGGCGGGCAGAATTGGA
>CAZOCN010000148.1:0-3064 GCA_964578315.1 uncultured Candidatus Bathyarchaeia archaeon | reverse complement strand
TGCAAGACTGGCATAAACTCTTGCATAATCCCCGGTGTGAGGGTTGGTCCTCATAGCATTATAGGTCCGAACGTAACCCTGGATCAGGACCTTGAGCCTAATACTATAATTTTTGTCGACAAGAAGAGCTACATTAAGAAAGAGAATACGATCACCGTCACCACAGAAGTTAAGGAGAAGTTAAGGGAGAAACTCCTAAAATATAAGTAAGAAATAGTTTTACAAGTTCTCCTCAACTCTCTTCTTTTTTTCGCCGATTCGCTTGAAAAGGGAGAAAAGCAACCAGGTAAGAAAGCCCCATACAGCGCCGTTGATAACTGCTTCAATGAGGATAGTTGCGGGTATATCTAATACTTCGTGAGTGAGTATCGGAAGGTTTAAGAGAGCATAGATGGAATTGGCTGGAGGCAACTTTGGCGTAATCACAGTAAAACCTAGGAAGACTAGAAATCCGATTACAAATACTAGAGCCCCTATCATTTTTGAACCTCTCAAAATTATTCTGCCCCAATTATAATAATTTTGAGGCCGGAAAAGGGGCAAAAAGTATTTAAATGGACGCTCTTTTTTAGGGGCATTGTCTATGGGTTGGAAGAGGATATGGTGAGGAAAGCTAGGATTCGACTTACAAGTACGGACTATAATAAGTTGGAAGAGGTATGTGAGGAGCTGAAGGCTATCGCGGAGAAGGTGGGGGTTAAAATTACTGGGCCTATCCCCCTTCCAACCAAAAAACTCAGAGTGCCTGTGAGGAAGAGTCCCTGCGGCGAGGGGACGATAACCTGGGATCGGTGGGAGATGCGGATCCATAAGCGTCTGGTGGACATAGACGCCGAGGAGAGGGCTATGCGGCGGATAATGCGTATAAAGGTTCCAGAGGAAGTTTACATCAGTATAGAACTTCTCTAAGGGAAGCAGGGCTTCATTTCTCTTCACGCTTGATTATCTGTATAGCCCCTCTATTTGTACTCTAATAGAAGAGTGGCCTTCACGTATCTAGTTCTTTGATGGAGGTTGTCTCAGGCGAATAGCTTTAATAGTGTGGTTTGTTGGATTTTTGTGTGGTTGTGCAGGGTATGGATCTGGTTAGGTTCGCTATTCCGAAGGGGTCTCTAGAGCAGGAGACCTACGAGATTCTGTCTCAAGCGGGCTATGAGATTCGAGGGCAGGAACGTTCCTATAGACCTTCAATCAATGACCCCCAGATAGAACTGAAGATCCTTAGACCTCAAGAGATACCTCTAATGGTGGCGGATGGTCTCCAAGATGTGGGTATAACAGGCTCCGACTGGATAAGAGAGACGAAGGCTGACGTGGAGGTCCTCCTAGACCTTGAATACGGTAGAGTTAAACTCGTAGTGGCCGTGCCCAAATCCCTGAAGGAGGTGAACTCCCTATCGGATCTTCTAAAGTCCCTCCTAGACGCCGGACAAGATGTAAGAATCTCCACTGAATTCCCAAATCTTACTAGGGAAGCATTGAAAGAGAATGAGGAGTATAAACGTCGATTCGGCGATAAAGACCCGTGGATTCTAACGCCTTGGTGGAGGAGTGGAGAGAACCCTCACGTCAAGCTTTACCTATCCTTTGGAGCTACGGAAGCGAAGCCTCCAGAAGCTGCAGACGCCATCGTGGATTTGACGAGGTCCGGCCACACCCTGGAGCAGAACGACCTAAAAGTAATAGAGGTCATCACATCCTCTTCAGCTGTCCTAATTGCGAACAGACAAGCCCTCAAGGATCAAGAGAAGCATGATAAGATCTACGATATACTTACACTTCTGAAGGGCGTCGTCGATGGACGGAAGAAGCTGCATATCTTTGTGAACGTGAAGAGGGAGAATCTCGAAAGACTCTTACGGGAACTCCCAGCCCTAAAGAGCCCCACAATAAGCGAGTTAGCAGGTGGGAAATGGTGCTCCGTTAACACTATCATAGACAGAGCAGCCTTCTTAGAACTCCTGCCAATTCTTAGGAAACTAGCACAGGGGTTAGTTGTGCATGAGCCTCAGCAGATCCTTCCTCTGGAAGAAATCGCTAAAGACGAATACGAAACCAAATAGAAAACGGTAGACAAAGTTATAGAGAAAGCCTCCATAGACTAGTTTAGGTTTCTACGGAAATGTAGGTCAGTTGGTGAGCACTAGAAGTCAAGTTTTTTGTCTGGATTTGCTCTCTCCCTTCAGGGAGCGGTTTTTATGAATGCACACTTGTACAAAAATAAACACGAAAGGCTTAAATAGTACACGCCTCCTAGAAGTAGCTCACAATTTAGGGAGGAATTTAGAGTGCCCAAGAAGAAGTTCCTCTTAGACGAGGAGGAGATTCCAAAGCGGTGGTACAATATACTCCCGGATCTACCGGAGGCTCTGCCGCCGCCGATAAATCCAGCAACGAGAGAGCCCGTAGCACCCGAGGATTTGATGGCTCTCTTCGCAAAGGAATGCATTAGACAGGAGGTAAGTGGAGAACGCTGGATAACCATACCCGAAGAAGTACGAGAGGTGTACCGTCTCTGGAGACCAACACCCCTCTACAGAGCAGTTAACCTTGAAAAAGCCCTTAAAACCCCGGCTAGAATCTACTATAAATATGAAGGAGTGAGTCCTCCCGGGAGCCATAAGCCGAACACCGCTGTTGCACAAGCCTATTATAATATGAAGGAAGGAATCGAAAGGTTGACCACTGAGACCGGTGCTGGCCAGTGGGGCTCCGCCTTAGCTTTCAGCTGTAAAATGTTCGATATGAATGCAACTGTTTACATGGTAGCCGCAAGTTATCATCAAAAACCCTACAGAAGAGTGATGATGGAGACATGGGGCGCCGAGGTGTATCCAAGCCCAAGCGATAAGACGGAATTCGGCAAGAAAATTTTAGCTGAAGATCCTGAAAATCCAGGAAGCCTCGGAGTAGCTATAAGCGAAGCTGTAGAAGACGCGATTAAAAGCGAGGATGCAAAGTACACCTTAGGAAGTGTTCTCAACCACGTCCTCCTCCACCAGACCGTTATAGGCTTGGAGACTAAGAAACAGATGGAACTGGCAGGAGATTATCCCGACTTAAT
>CAZOCN010000147.1:0-3074 GCA_964578315.1 uncultured Candidatus Bathyarchaeia archaeon | reverse complement strand
GGATTGTTAGAACGCTCAAAAGAACTGCAAGTTTTCTTCCTTGAAACACATTAATCACTTCGATGTATAATTTTGAAAGTTTATATATAAGTATTTTTGATGTTGTACTTCACATCGGCTTTTTCTCTATGCTTCGATATCTGAGAAGGTTAATAGGCGAACGTTCAATGGTTGTTTCACCACGTCAGATATTCTTCCACCTATGAGGTACTTCACTCCCTTCTCACTTGCTATGTCCACCAGTCTCTGCGTAACCACCCCGTCGAATACTATAGTATCGACATCCTCAAGTTCCTTGAGCTTCTCCGCTAGTTCTCGAACCGGCATCCTAGCAATCTCCTTGAGCTTCTCATTGAAGAGAACCGCCTCCAGCGTCCCCGTTAACTCTTTAGCAGTCTCCACAATCTTCTTTGGAAATATAACCTTCCGGGAGGGCTTGGTTAACTTCCGCTTTATCTCTTTAACAGGCACTCTATTCTGGAGGGCTATATTAATCTCCTTTGGGTTAAGGTCTTCAACTTCCTTCCCAGAAGGAGCCCTAGCCACATACTTTATGTTCGTAACTTGTAAGAGTTCCTTTAGTATGAGGTCTCCTCCCCGGTCCCCGTCGAGAAGAGCGGTGGCTTCTTTTTCCTTTGTGAGTTTAATTATGGTTTCAGGTATCTTAGCCCCTTCTAGGGCTATAACGTTCTGGATTCCAGACCTGAGAAGGTTAATAACGTCGGCTCTTCCCTCAACTATTATTATCTCCTTCGCCTTATCTACATCAGGGCCTGCTGTGAGTTCTTCTGGCCCATACTTCTCCACCCTAGCCGCTCGGAGTATCTCTGAGACTTCTCTGAAAATCTCGTCAGTGCTGGGTAGACTCTCTATAGTCCATTTTTTGAGGATCTCCTTCGCCCTCTCAATTATCGCCCTTCTTTTACTCTCTCGGATATCCTCTATCTTATCGAGTTTAACCTTAGCTGAGCAAGGTCCTACTCGACTTATACTCTCTAAACTGGCGGCTAGTATGGCTGTTGAAACTCTATCAAGGCTTGAAGGGATGATTATCGAACCTGTGGTTCTATCTTCCTTCGATTTAAGTTCTATTTCTATTCTTCCGATTCTGCCGGATTTCTGTAAATCCCGTAGATCAAGTTCCGGTCCAAAAAGCCCCTCTGTTTGACCGAAGACCGCACCTATAACGTCTGGCTTCTCAACTACGCCTTCAATCTCAAAATCTGCTTTGATAATGTACTTAATCGTGAATGCTTGCGATGAACCCATAATATCTTCACCTATCCCAACCTCATATCTACTTTCAGATTTCAATATATGCCCTCTTATTCATATAAAGAATGCTGTATACCCGCCCTCCTTTTCAAACCTTTCACGTAAGTGATTAAGCCTTCGATGTCCTTGACATCACGCCCAACAGAACGGTTTAGGTCTACCCAGAAAGAGAGGTCTATCTTCACATGGTTCTTCTCCAGCTGTCTTTTAAGGAGCCTAGTAGACTCTCTTCCCCTCCGATCAAAATCTAATAGTAATATGACCTCTCCAACTCCCTTCTCCACAAGGTTGTCTGTTAAATAGAGGAAGGACCATCCAGAACTCTTAACTGGAAGAAAGTTCCCTTCTACTCCAAGCTCCTTTAAGGCTAAGATGTCATTCCTCCCTTCCACGATGATCGGTTTTCCTAAGCTAGCCTGTTCTCTAAGCCGTTTGAGAGTCTCATCGATTCTCTCTAATCTCCTCCTGATTCTCTCCGACATCCGTTTTTCTCTCTCGCGTTAGTTCCCTTGTATAGCCCCTCTATTTGTAGACTAATATGTTTTGCCGTGTCCCTAAGAGCCGCTCTTTAATATTCTCTTAAAAAGAAGCTATTGGATTTACCCTTTTTATCTGGACGTTCAATTATATGGATCCAAAAAAGGCATACTTTCAAAAAGGTTCAGAATAAAGGGGGTTCAATTAATTTAGTTGTTGTTCCTCATTAGACTCATAAGATCTTCGAAGTTGTTCAAGTATTCAACGCCTTTCTTGGTTGTTCTTATCTCGCCTCTATTCTTATCTTCTACCTCTACGAGCCCCGCCTTTTTGAGTTCTTCGATGTACTCTCTCAGCAACTTGAAGTTGAGGTTTGCTGAGTAGACTATTCTAGTCTTCTTTGCGCCGCCCTTTGCTACTCGCAGTATATCCGCAATTATTTTTAAGTTATTTCTTTTGGTACCTATTTTTATCGCCCCATAATCACCGAAATGGCCATAAATCCTAGGAATAAGGCGACTCCCAACACGAACACCAACAGATTAGAGAATAGACTTTCCACCATCACTCATCACCCAGCATATTCTCCAAGAGGTAGTTCAAAGTTAGCGATCTTAAATCTTTGAATTCATCCAGCATACTCTTAACGATTTCAAATCGAATCTTCATTAAATCTTCAGGCTCTTCCTTAACCGCATCTGGCACCGGATAACTATATCCCTCGGAGTAAATGTAAACCTCAAAGTATTTCTTATCTGAGATTCTGTTCATTCCACATTTTCACCTGTCCAAGAGGCTGCTTTTTTTAATATTTAAAGCATATCTAACGGAAAAGGAGAATGTTGTCTATCTTTAGAAAAAATATTAAGTAAATTTTCCAATACTGGAAAATACTAAGAAACCGAGAAATACCTGCTATCCCCCAGTAAAAATATGAATCAAAACACTAATCTTCAAGCAAAAATAATCGTTAAACTAGAATCGCGATTTAACAGCCTCTCTCCGCCAAAGAAAAAGTTAAGCTTATTAATAAGGCTGTGAAGATAAATAATTGTCCAAATCATCCTTAAAGGATGACTAAGTCCCCCGTGGCTTACAGACGGCGGCGTCGATCTTGACGATAAAGGCGATATGCCCTAGGATGAAGGGATCGACCTCCAGTCACGGGGACAGAAATGAGGACCTGACCTTAAGACGATCAGGTCTGAGATGGGCTTGGCGGACCCCCCAATTCCAGTCGGCATTAGCGATTAAACTACCCGCCCAATACAACTCCGGTTGATCCTGCCGGACCCCACTGCTATCGGGGTGGGACTAAAACA
>CAZOCN010000146.1:0-3322 GCA_964578315.1 uncultured Candidatus Bathyarchaeia archaeon | reverse complement strand
GCATGGAGGATCCCAGAGTCGTCTTCCTAGTCTTCTGCACGGGTCAGCTGGTCTGTGTAGGCGCTAAGAGAGAGGAGGACGTCTACGTGGCAACGGAGAAGCTCGTAACCACGCTGGAGGAGATGGGCGTCATTTACAAAGAGAAGTAAGGTACCTTAATTAGCCTGTTTAGGTCGATCGAGAGCGTCAACAAATACCAAAAAAAGCGATCGATGAAGCACAGGTGGGTCGTAGGAGTTGTTTCGATACTGCTCTCGATAGCGGTCTTTATACACCACTACCTCATCCACGGCTACTTCTGTGATTGGAGAGATGTTAACAACCACGAGACCATGGCACTAAGCCTCCTCTGGTTCGGCCTGGGTCCTCTTCCAACCTACGAGTACTACAGGCTAAAATTGATCAATCGAAAAAGTTATCGTGAGGTTTGAGTAGTGAAAGAGGGTGGGCCTCTTAGTTGGAAAGAAGGCTCGATAAATTCATGTGAGATCGACTCGATCAATCGATGGCTAATATAATAGGTAATACCGGTTTCCCGATGGTGCCTATAAATTCATGTTCAAACCTTTAGGTTAAGATTGTGAGCCAAGGACCTAAGGTAAATCAAGGATTAACCTTTTCCTCTATCTTTTCATCAAATATAGGCGATAGGGACATTCAAAGAGGAAGATTGATAAAACTAGGTTTTTCTAACTTTACTTCTTTGCATAGTTTTGTTGGTTTTGAGATCGCTTTCCATATGGCGACTTCGGCTATTTCTGATCCTAATTCAGCTATTCTCCGGATGCTCCAGATTATAAAGCTTAGTTGGCATATGGCGCATGGCTCTAATGGTCCTTTTCCATGGAAGTATTTGCTTACAGAGAAGGATTTATCCCGTAAATACGCGTGTGTACATATTTTTTCTTGTATCTTTTCCTCTCGCTCTTGAATTTTATTGTAGGTTTCTATCGCATTATTTGCCAATTCGACGTTGCTGGAAATTAGCCCGTTCATAGCTTTATGGCATAACCCGAAGGTTTCATCATTAATTTCACAGATCTCTTCTAAGAGCAGCTCTCCTAAGAGAACCTTGCTTTTTTCAAATGCTATAACTTTCTCGGCGATTTTACTGGACCAATTTGCGATAAGCCTGAGGTATTGGGCAACCATTCTATACCAGATTATCTCCATCGGATTTTCAATACCTATTTCTTCTAGTATAGTGGGGTTATTCTGAGCACTTAATATCAATCGGATTATAATCCAATATATGTTATTGGCTTCACTCATCCTACTTATTGCATCCTCAGCTATTTTTACGTCTGACTTTAAAAGTGCTTCAAAAGCTTCCTTATGCATTGTGGAAGCTATGATATAGAGTCTTTTAATCAAGACGTCTATTGGAAACTTCGTTATATCAATTGAGCATTGAAGTATGACGTCGTTAATTGTCTCCTCCATTATGCCTACGCCCATAAGCTGTCGAATAGCTGAACGGATCTCGTCTATTTGTACTCTATTCAATCGCTTTGAGGAAACTATTTTTGTATTTTCGTGGCCTAGAACGTAGCTTCCGAAAATTACCTTCTGAAGCATATTAGGCACTTTACATAGATCTGCATTTATCACAAAAACCGACGAGGCTTTAACACTTCTTCGATCGGCTTTAGAAACCTTTAATGTCCCATCCTTTTCGATGTCAAAGAAAACAAGATCGCCCTGTTTAAGATTTACCGCCCTTACCCACTTCTGTGGGAGTGAAACAGCGAGTGTTGAGCTTCCAACTTTCTGAACCTTCCTGCTCTCCAACTCAAGCCCTCATATACTATTTACCACAAATATTTTACTTTAATCTTTCCACATTTCAAGTCTTTATTATTCATACTTTAATTTTTAATGTATATAGTAATAGCAGAATTTATTTATTGTTTAAAGTGAAATTAAATCTTGAGGTGACAAGAATTGTATGTCCCACGTAATGAGTTAGAGATTCATGCAATATGCTTAGGGAAGAAAGTTTGCATAAAAATGGATAGGAAGTACACGCGGAAGCATATCTGGGTTAAAGAAGAGGACGGCTACTTAAAGATCGGCATTACGGATTACGCTCAGAAATCGTTGAGAGAGAAAATTTCTTTAATAGAGATCGATAAGAACTCAACAGTTGGCGATGAGGTAGCTGAAGGAGAGCAATTCGGGATTATCTACAGTCTTCCCTACGCAAACATGGATAATATGCGTTTGGAATGTATGACTTTCAAGTTGACGGCGCCGTGTTCTGGAAAAATTGTTATGATAAATCCGAAGGTAGTGGAAAATCCAAGAATCGTAAATAGTGATCCCTACGGAGAAGGATGGATCGTAAAGTTAGAACCGACCAAAAAAGAAATGGAAGAGTTGATCAGCCCGAAGAAATATAAAAAACTCATAGAAATCCCTGATACGTCTCCCTTTGAAGTTCTCTAATCGTTCCCTAGTAAACGCTATAACGGTGAGAAAATGACCCTGCCAATTTCGAAAGAAATAGTTCGTGAGAAAGAAAGAGTTAAGCTTAAGGAGATAATAGAACGTAACAGAGGAAAGCCTTCTTCATTGATACATACATTACAGGATGTGCAGACAACTTTCGGGTATATACCTTACTGGTCTATGGACATCGTAGCCAAAGAGCTAAAAATTCCTTTTAGTAAAGTTATAGGAGTAGTAACCTTCTACAATTTCTTCTCATTATTCCCTAAAGGAAAATACACTATTCAAGTATGCCAAGGAACAGCGTGTTATGTAAAAGGCGGGAAAAGAATTCTCACAGTATTAGAGAAGGAGTTAGGTATAAAGCCAGGACAAACAACTGAAGACAGAAAATTTTCACTTGAAATAGTCCGCTGTCTCGGAGCATGCGCATTATCTCCTGTTGTATCCATAAAATCGAAGGATGAAAGTTCAAATATGGTTTACGGCAGAGTTACGATTTCAAAAATATCGAAGATACTGGCAAATTATAACTGATAAATTGAGCTGCCTGCAACCTTACAACGGTTCTTTAACAGTAACCTAAATAGGAAGGGGCGCGGATATGGATCGTTTGAAATCTCCTTCAGATTTAGAAAACCTTAGAAGGAAAATAATAGATAAAAAAGACCCTAATAAGCCTTGCATATCGATATGTATGGGTACAGGTTGCCGTGCCCTAGGCTCAGAAAAAGTTGTTACTGTATTTAAAGAGGAAATTAAGAAAAGAGGATTAGAGGACAAGATAGAAATTAGAGAAACGGGCTGTCTCGGATACTGCGAGAATGGACCGCGAGTAGTAATCTACCCTGATGAAATATGTTATTTCCAT
>CAZOCN010000145.1:0-3340 GCA_964578315.1 uncultured Candidatus Bathyarchaeia archaeon | reverse complement strand
TCGTTGTCCCACCAAATTGGAAAACTCTTCCATCAGCATATAGAACCTCCTTCGCATAGGACCCGCCGGTTTTCGAGAACATCCATCCACGTCTCCTCTGACTGGCATTTATATTGCTCCTGAAACTCTTGGCGAGTACGATTTTGTTCTCGTAGGTTAGCTTCGCCGTCTCGGAGGAGCACCATTGGCTGCTCCAGTTCACATAGGAAGGAGTATGATGATCGAAGTGATAGTGACTTATAGTTATTACATCCGCTTTCCTAGCGTACTCCGTTATCAACCTACGCGCCTCCTTAAGAGCTCTATACTCTAGAGGATGAGGAGGAAGACCGAAACGACGCGGGGCGAGAGCTACACCGGGGTCTAGAAGAACCTTGACGTCTGGAGTTTCTATATAGGTACACATGGACCTAACGCCTAGACTCTCCTCCGCAAGAGGCTTCACCATCAACTTCTTGAACATCACTCGATCAACAAACCTCTACATAGACAGGTAACGATATTTTAGCATGCTTCGTAGTTAAGGACTTCGAAGATTAAACCTTAAAGTTCCAAGAGGAATTCAGTTAATTAGTGTAACAAAAACATTAATAGCTATTCCATTTTACATAGAAAAATAGAAAGGTAGGAGACATGACAGAGTTAAAGCAGATTTATAGATGTAACATTTGCGGGAACATAGTGGAGGTTCTTCATAGCGGAATAGGGGAACTCGTATGTTGCGGACAACCAATGGAACTGTTAACGGAAAAAACTGAAGATGCTGGCTTAGAAAAACACGTTCCAGTAATAGAGAAAATTGGAGAAAGAGTGAAGGTTAAAGTTGGTAGCATTCCACATCCGATGGAAGAGAACCATTACATTGAATGGATCGAATTGATCGCTGATGGTGAGATTTACAGAAAGTTCTTGGATCCAGGCACTCAACCGGAGGCAGAATTCAAACTAGGGGCAGAAAAAATAGAGGCAAGAGAGTACTGTAGCATTCACGGACTCTGGAAATCCACTTGAGACTTCGGATGCGGATATCGGAGAATAGCGGGAAAGAAACCTCTAGGTAGATGATGAGGACTCCTAATATCTTCTTTTTCTGATGAAATATCCGGGGAGCAGAGATTCATTTTAGAAGGTTAGTCGGAGGCGTTGTTATAACATCTGTGATGCTAGTATCCCATAACCTCTAAGGAGATAATCTGCATATCACGTCTCTTCAGTTGGGATACTAAGAAGTTCTTTATGTCTTCATCCTCTATGTAGGCTTCTCCACCTTCAGTGAACCTTACTGGAATCCCGGTCTTCTTTAGGGAGCCGCCTTCCGCGAAGTCTAAAAAGATATACTCAGACTTGGAGTCTGCAAATATTAATCTGAGACCGACTGGTGGCCTTTTAAGGGGAGACCTCTGCGTAGTGTAGAGGATTATCTTCGGATTAATCTCCTCAGCTTTACGTTTGTAATCTTCCCAAGAAGATATGTGGACGTTACCTTTCCTATCTCTTGAACTCAAGGTTACTATCCAGGCTATACGTTTGGTTTGCAGATTATCTCCTTGACTTTCATATCGAAGAAGTTGTGAACGTTAACTGGTCTGACAACAATTGCCGTGTCTGCGCCTCTGCCTGAACCTGCGATGGATATGACGTCTTCATCCGTCCTAACATAACCAGCATCCACCGCCATAACAGCGATCTCGCATGCAACTTTCATTCCTTGTCCGAAGATGCGGAGAGTGTCAGCGACTATCTCTTCAGCTTGTACAGTGCCGAATTTATTCTTAACCGCCCTCCCTAATCCAGCAAAGGCGTGAGTGGTGGTTAGGATTTTAGCTCCCTTAGCCAATATTTTCTCTCTGTTACTTTCTGTTAGCTGTTGCTCGTTGGGTTCCCTAAAGCCCGTAACGTGGGTAACGACTACAACAGTGTAACCCTTGAATAATTCGGAGACCTTCACGCCAGTATCTCCGTAAGTCGAGGCTACGATCACAGTCTTTATACCTAACTCCTCTGCCCTCTTAAACGCCGCCTTTAAAACTGCGTCGGTGTTTGCAGCGCCTTTCACGGAAAAGTAAAGGATCTCTTTAATTTCAGAAGACATTCTTATCCCTCGCCTCAAATCCAATCTTTATCTATCACAGAATGGTTTAAAGTACTATAAAAATTCGCGTGGTCACCAGTAAGAAAGTTGAGGTCCCACTGCCTATAAAATTAAACCCTCAGCTGAAGGTGTATATCTTTAAATAAAACCAAGTTAGACTCCTTTCGAATCATTGAGGACGAGGAGGCTTTAGAATGGGCGAGTCTAGGGCGGAAACCACATGGTTCATCTCATTTATATTTGCGAATGCTGCCCAGGCCGTCATATCCCCCTTAACGCCTTTGTTCATACTAAACTTAAAGGGCACAATTGTAGATGTCGGTTTTGTCTCAGCCGCCTATAATTTGATGGTTATTCCAGCCTCAGTTTTCTGGGGGAGACTGTCCGATAAAATGGGAAGGCGAAAGATCTTTATATTAATTGGAATGCTTTCCTCAGCTATTCTCGTCGCAGCCTTCTCCCTAATCCAGAATGTGCTTCAACTTTTACTGTTAAACGCTCTCCTCGGTTTCTTTTTAACCGCTTATGTTCCCGTAGCCTCTATGTTAATCGTGGACATGTATCCTAAAAGCAGATGGACACGTTTTGTTGCCATATACAACTTCTTCAATCTAATCGGGTGGATCTCCGGTATTTTTATAGGCGCCTTATGGTTCTCCCTCTTCCATTTCGGGATGAGAGAACTCTTCGTCTTCAGCTCCATCTTATTCACGTCAGGCCTAGTCGCGTCCACATTATTAATCTCCGATCCGAAAGGCCTAAAGAAAAAGAGGGAAACAGTTACTCCACAAGATAAAAAACCGCTTCTTCAAGCTTTAGAGAGCGCCCTTAGGGAAGTTTACACACGCGAATTCACAGTCTTCCTTGTATTCATAACTATAATTTTCACGGCCTACAACGCATGCTTTGTTACTCTACCAGTCTATTACAAGAGCCTTGGCATCTCAGAGGGAAACATATTCCTCCTCTTCCTTATAGGTCCAGTAAGCGCCATGGCTTCCAACCTCGTTGCAGGGAGACTCGTTACTGGACTTGGAGAGAAGAAGGTCATGATTGGCGGAGCTATAATAAGAGGAGGAGGCGCCATCATCTTTGCCCTAATCGGAGTTCTTGTAGGGGCAGTCACTTTAAAAACCATAGCCTTCGGTGTGAATATGATCTTATGGGGATCATCCTGGTCAATCCTCTGGATACCAGCGTCAATCATCGTTCTTAAGATGGGTGAAGGTCCTAGACTTGGAACCTTCC
>CAZOCN010000144.1:0-3354 GCA_964578315.1 uncultured Candidatus Bathyarchaeia archaeon | reverse complement strand
CGCCCCCAGATTAAAACTTAAGGAGCGTGCTTAGATTGGCTATGGAAGAAGTTCCCCATAAGATAATAGACCGATTGACATTCGGAGTTATGTCTCCTCAGGATATCAGAAGATTTTCAGTAGCTGAGATATTGACGGCAGACACCTACGACGAGGACGGGGCTCCGATAATGGGAGGGCTAATGGACGGTAGGCTGGGAACACTGGAACCCCGACAGAGGTGTCTAACATGTGGTAACACAGCCCTACGCTGTCCTGGGCATTTTGGTCATATAGAACTAGCTGTTCCTATAATCCATGTAGAATTCACAAAGATAATTTATGAACTATTGGGTTCGACCTGTAGAAATTGTGGCCGGATACTACTATCCGATGATCGAATAGCGTCTCTTAACAAGAAGCTTGAGCGGGTAAAGGAGCTCTTAGGAACAGTACCTGATTCCATATACAAAACAATTCAGAAGGAGAGTAAGAAGAGTAGAGAATGTCCTCACTGTGATGCGCGTCAATACAAAATAGAATTTACGAAGCCCACCGTTTTCTTTGAAGTCACAGATGAAGGTGTGCAGAGGCTTACAGCTAATATGATTCGAGAGCGCCTCGAAAGGATACCGGATGAAGATTTAAAGTTGCTGGGTTTTGATCCAGAAAGAGCTAGACCAGAATGGATGATTCTCCAAGTGTTACCCGTTCCACCGGTTTACGTGAGGCCCTCCATAACCCTGGAGTCCGGTATTCGCTCAGAAGACGACCTCACCCATAAACTCGTGGATATCATCCGTATTAATCAAAGGTTGAAGGAGAACATAGAAGCCGGAGCTCCGACGCTGATAATTCAAGACCTAACGGAGCTCCTTCAATACCACGTAACCACCTACTTTAATAACGAAGCTTCAGGTATACCTCCAGCCCGTCACAGGTCTGGAAGGGCCTTGAAGACCATCTCCCAGAGGCTTAAAGGGAAAGAAGGTAGATTTAGGAGTAATCTTTCTGGGAAAAGAGTGGATTTCTCGGCTCGAACCGTTATAAGTCCAGATCCAAACCTCGATATAAGTGAGGTTGGCGTCCCTCTTTATATCGCCATGCGCCTTTCCATTCCCGAAAAGGTGACTATATGGAACTTAGAAGAGATGAAGAAGTATGTTATCAACGGTCCACAGAAGTACCCCGGCGCCCTCTATGTTGTTAGGCCTGATGGTAAACGTATAAGGTTGGAGTTCGTTGCAGATCGTGAGAAAGTAGCAGAGTCCCTAGAGCCAGGTTTCATAATAGAACGTCATCTCAAAGACGGAGACATCTCCATCTTCAACAGGCAACCCTCACTCCACAGGATGTCTATTATGGCCCATTACGTCAAAGTATTACCCTACAAAACTTTCAGATTACATCTCTCCGTCTGTCCACCCTACAACGCGGACTTTGACGGAGACGAAATGAATCTTCACATCCCCCAGAGTGAGGAGGCGCGAACAGAAGCCCGCATCCTGATGCAAGTTCAAGATCAAATCCTCTCCCCCAGATTCGGAGGCCCGATCATAGGAGCTATAAGAGACTTCATAACAAGCGCTTATCTCTTAACCAGAAAATCTACAAAGTTAACCAAAAAGGAGGTCTGCCGTCTTCTCATCGAGTCTGGATATGAAGGGCCGATTCCAGAACCGGCGATCAAGGAGCCAGAGCCTCTATGGACAGGGAAACAGATATTCAGTTTATTCCTTCCTAAGGGCCTCAACTACGTTCTAAAATCAAATGTCTGTAAAAACTGCGCTACTTGTAAAATGGATGAATGCGAATATGACGCTTATGTAGTAGTCAAGGACGGCGTTCTATTAACAGGCGTTATCGATAGGAGCGCAATAGGCGCCGAACAGTCTGAAAGTCTCCTTCATCGTATAATCAAAGATTACGGTACAGAGGAAGGACGGCGATTCCTGAATCAGATCTGTCGCCTTCTAAAGGCCTTCATAACAATGCGAGGTTTCACATACTCCTACGATGAACTTGAGTTATCCCTCTCTGCTCGCAAAAAAATCAAGAAAGTAATCAGTAAAGCGGAGGAAAGGATCAGTAAACTTATAGAAGAACTGTGGAATGGAACTCTACAGAGACTACCGGGTCAGACTCTTGAAGAGTCCTTTGAAATCTATGTTATGAACGAATTGGCGGAGGCGAGGGATAAATCGGGTAGGATAGCGGATAGAGACTTCGACCCAGACAACGCTGGAATGATAATGACTAGAACGGGAGCGCGGGGTTCAAGTCTTAATATCGGTCAAATGACAGCTTGTGTAGGTCAACAATCGGTCCGTGGTAAACGTATAATGAGAGGTTACATCGATCGTTCCTTACCCCACTTCGTTCCAGGAGACCCGTCGCCCAAAGCGAGAGGCTTCGTTTACTCAAGTTACAGAGACGGTCTTGATCCAATAGAGTTCTTCTTCCACGCGATGGGAGGTCGTGAGGGACTGGTTGACACAGCCGTCCGTACACAACAGAGCGGCTATATGCAGAGACGGCTTATAAACGCCCTTGAACACCTAAAGATCGAATACGACGGAACTGTAAGAAACTCCGTGGGTGACATCGTTCAGTTCCAATACGGAGAAGACAGAGTTGACCCAGCGAAGAGTGATCACGGAAAAGCAGTAAACATAAGGAGGCTTGTGGAGCAGATCAAGGTTTTAATGAAGAAAGGAGAAGTCAGCCCAAAAGAATTCATAACTGAAAAGCTCAATGAAGTCAAGGAATTATTAACACCGAAGTTAATAGAAGAGCTCAAGAGAGAGCTCTACAAGGCAGCCTTACCTAAAGAAGGAGTAGAAGAGGCTGTGAAACTGGCGGTGGAAAACTACAAAAAAGCCTTTGTTGAGCCGGGAGAGGCTGTGGGTATAGTTGCTGCTCAATCGATAGGTGAACCTGGGACCCAGATGACTCTGAGAACCTTCCACTATGCAGGTGTCAAGGAACAGAACGTAACGCTAGGCCTTCCGCGTCTAATAGAGATAGTAGATGCTCGTAGAGTTCCATCCACACCCATAATGACGATCCGTCTAGATAAGGAGCACAGAAAGAGCAAAGAGAAAGCGACTGAAATAGCTAAAAGGATAGTCTCGACCTCACTGGAAGATATCGCTAGGGAACTTTATATTAGTCCGGAGATGGACGCCATAGTTGTGGAGCTTGATCCCTCTTTAATGAAGGAACATGGTGTAAAAGCTGAAGAGATAGAAAGCGCCGTTCAAATTCCAAACTGCGAAGTGCAAGTGAGAGGTTACGAGTTGAGAATAAAACCAACAAGAGATGTAGACATTAAAAAACTTTTAGAGAAAGTAACTGTTATACATATTAAAGGCG
>CAZOCN010000143.1:0-3362 GCA_964578315.1 uncultured Candidatus Bathyarchaeia archaeon | reverse complement strand
CTAGAGAAACGCCCTCCGATTATAGAATAATTCATAGGGCATGAAGGAGTAACTTGCCACTTGAGTTTATAAAGCAGCATAGATTGGGAATAATAATAAAAACTGTCGGGTGTAAATTAAGGAAAGGAAATTCGGTTAAAAACAAGCGGTTAAGTCCGATCTACACAGAGGAAACTACTATGTGTGAAAGTATTGCGAATATAGGCAGAGAGAAGCTGATCTGGATGTACAGAAAGATGTTGGAGATGAGGCTCTTCGAGGAGAATATAGCGGACTTGTACCGACGGGGCTTGGTCCCCAGCTCTGCTCACGTATACATTGGACAGGAAGCCATAGCGGCGGGTGTATGTGCTAATCTTCGAAAAAATGATTACTTGCTGGCCACGCACCGTGGACATGCACATAACATAGCCAAAGATGTATCTATGGATAAATTGGCAGCGGAGATTCTCGGTAAAGCAACAGGCTTGTGTGGAGGGCGGGGAGGCTCCTTTCGCGCTTGTGACGTCAAAGCCGGGGTGTTATATTCTTATCCAATTGTCGGCTCGAATATTCCAGTAGCTGCAGGCGTTGGGCTTTCGATTAAATTAAGGAAAACGGACCAAGTTGTTGCTTGCTTCTTTGGTGACGGTGCTGCTAATATCGGAGATTTTCACGAAGGCCTAAATCTAGCTTCCATCTGGGAATTACCCGTGGTTTACGTCTGCGAGAATAACCAATATGCGATCTCGGTAAGTTTGAAAAGATCAACGTCTGTGGAAAACATCGCTGATAGGGCGATTGGTTATAGTATGCCTGGTGTTGTTGTGGATGGGAATGATGTTATCGCTGTATATAAGGCAGCTAAAGAGGCTGTAGAAAGGGCGAGGCGTGGAGAGGGACCGACATTACTCGAGTGTAAAACTTACAGGTGGTTAGGGCACCATGTTGGGGACCCTGGGGTCGCCTATAGAACTAGAGAGGAAGTTGAAGAATGGAAGAAAAAATGCCCGATTAAGCGATTAAGAGTGGCGCTCCTTGAAACAGGTCTACTTAATGAGGACGAGCTGGACACCATACAAAAGGAGATTGAAAGGAAAGTGAAGGAAGCTATGGATTTTGCCGTAAAAAGTCCTTACCCGTCCTCTGACGATCTCATGGAATACGTGTATTAAAGTGGTAGGTGATCAATATGCGTGAGATATCTATGGTTGAAGCCCTCAATGAAGCGTTAAGAGAGGAGATGAAGAGAGACGAGACCGTAATTTTAATGGGTGAAGATGTAGGTGTGATGGGCGGATTATACAAGGTGACTAGGGGATTAATGGAAGAGTTTGGAGCTGAACGCGTTAGAGATACTCCCATATCAGAGGAGGGATTCGTTGGAGCTGGAATCGGTCTCGCAATTACCGGATTTAAGCCGGTTGTGGAGATTATGTACTCAGATTTCCTAGCAAACTGCATGAACCAGATAGTTAACTTCGCAGCGAAAATGAGGTACATGAGTAAAGGACAGCTTAGGGTCCCAATGGTTATCAGGGCTTTAATCGCCCATGGAAGAGGCCACGGCGGAGATCACTCTCAAGTGCCAATAACCTGGTTTATGAGCGTACCGGGATTAAAAATCGTGGCGCCCTCAACACCCCACGACGCTAAGGGATTACTTAAGGCTTCCATAAGAGACGGTAGTCCAGTGCTCTTCTTTGAGCCTTACATTCTCTACAAGGTGAAGGGGCCGGTTCCTGAAGAGGAGTACACGATCCCTCTGGGGAAGGCTGATATTAAGAAGGAGGGCGAAGACATAACCATCGTTGCTATTTCAGCGATGGTTCCTAGGGCTCTCTCCGCTGCGAAGGTTCTCGAAGAGAAGGGTATCAGTGCGGAGGTTATAGATCCTATGACGATAGTTCCTTTAGATAAAGAGATGATTATCAACTCTGTTAAGAAGACGGGTCGATTAGTGACTGTTGAATACTCACATAAGAGAGGCGGAGTAGGGGCTGAGATATCAGCGATCGTTATGGAGGAGGCGTTTGATTATTTGGACGCTCCAGTCATCAGAATAGCCTCGCCAGATATACCGATCCCCGTTAGTCCGCCTCTAGTGGAATTGACCATACCCGATGTTGAAGATATAGTAGATGTAGCGATGAAGACCGTGGGTTAGAGGAGGAGCCACCATGCGCACAGTTATAATGCCAAGGCTAGACCTTGATATGGAGAAAGGAACGGTTCTAGAATGGATGAAGCGGAAGGGGGAGGAGGTAAAGAAAGGGGAGCCGATCGTTAAAATAATGAGCGAGAAAGTAACTTACGAAGTAGATAGCCCTGCGACCGGCGTTTTGTACGAGGTGTTAGTGCAACCTGACACCGAAGTGCCCATCGGACAAGTGATAGGGATAATCAAGGAAGCCGACGATAAAACTGAAGATATCGAGAGGGTAGTTAAGGAGGCACGAGAAAGTTTAGCGAGGCTCCTGGAGGCTAAAATGCCCCACGTGGAAAAAGCGGTGGAAACTATGAAGATCGAGGTAGCTGCTAAAAGGAAACCGGAGAGAGTAAAGATATCGCCTCTTGCGAAGAAACTTGCTGAGCAGCATGGAATAGACATCACCAAGATCGAAGGTACCGGACCCGGTGGGCGGATTGTTAAGAAGGATGTTCTAAGAGCCATAGAGGAGTTGAAGGCTGGAATTGAGGAAGAAGCAGAGGTTATCCCCCTAACGGGTGTCAGGAAGGTTGTTGCGGAACGAATGGCGTATAGTTACCGCACAGCTCCCCATGCAATATTAATGGTAAAGGTTGATATGTCGGAAGCGATCAAACTCAGACAATCCTTTGAAAAGACGAAGAATGTGCGGGTGTCATATAATGCGATTTTCGTTAAGGCCGTTACAACTGCTCTACGGGAATATCCCCTTCTAAATTCCACCCTACAGGGGGATCAAATAAAATTATTGAAAAACATTAATGTGGGTATAGCGGTAGCGATTGAGAAAGGTTTAATCGTGCCTGTGATTCATGACGCTGATAAGAAATCTCTAGGCGAGCTCACAAGTATAATCTTTGACTTGGCTGAGAGGGCACGGCAAGATAAACTTTCGATGAGTGACGTAACAGGTGGAACCTTCACTATTACGAATCTTGGAATGTTCGGGATAGACGCTTTCATAGCGATAATTAACCCCAATCAAGCTGCTATTCTAGCTATAGGAAAGATAACGGAAGAACCTAGAGTTGTTGATGGGCAGATCGTAATTCAGCCAACCGTTACGCTAAGCCTATCCTTTGATCATAGAATCGTCGATGGAGCACCGGCTGCCCAATTCCTAAATCGAATAAAAGAAATTCTAGAAAATCCTTTTTTCTATTTTTGACCTAAT
>CAZOCN010000142.1:0-3368 GCA_964578315.1 uncultured Candidatus Bathyarchaeia archaeon | reverse complement strand
GGAGTTCAGACGTGTGCTCTTCCGATCTGGAGATCCGTACCCTTGAGAAAGAGGCAGACGCCTATAAAGGGAAGATTAACTATATCCTCCTTAGGCTCCCTAATATTCTCCACGATTCCGTACCCCTAGGAGCCGGAGAGGAAGATAACGTAGTAATCAAGAAGTGGGGGGAGATCCCCAAATTTGATTTCACGCCTCTGGATCATATAGAGCTCGGTCTAAAGTTAGGCGTCTTGGACATAGAGAGAGCGGCCAAGATATCTGGCGCGAGATTCTTCTACCTAAAAAGGGAAGCAGTGACCCTTGACATGGCATTAATCAATTTCGCCCTTGAGGAGATGAGACAAAGAGGGTTCATACCAATCGAACCTCCCTTCTTGATGAGGCGTAAACCCTACGAAGGCGTGACAGCCATGGGAGATTTCGAGGAGATGCTTTATAAGGTTGAGGATGAGGACCTCTACCTTATAGCGACTTCTGAGCATCCTATAGCCGCCATGTTCATGAATGAAGTTCTTCTGGAGAAGGACCTCCCCTTAAGATACGTCGGCGTTAGTCCCTGTTTCAGGAAAGAAGCGGGAGCTCATGGAAAGGATACAAAGGGCATATTCAGGACTCACCAGTTTAATAAGGTTGAACAGTTTGTCTTCTGTAAACCGGAAGAATCCTGGGTTGAACATGAAAGGCTCCTAGAAAACGCGGAGTCGATAATCCAAAAATTGGGGTTGCCTTATAGGATTACCAACGTCTGCACTGGCGACATAGGGACTGTAGCCGCGAAGAAGTACGATATCGAGGTCTGGATGCCTGCACAGAAGCAGTATCGCGAGGTGATCTCCTGCAGTAACTGTACCGACTACCAAGCTAGGAGATTGAACATTAAATATAGGGAAATGGAAGGTAGACCTCCGAAGGGATTCGTACACACCCTTAACTCCACAGCAATAGCGACTGGGAGGATCATAGTGGCCATTCTAGAGAATTTCCAAGAAAGAGACGGCTCCGTCAGAATTCCAGAAGCCTTACAGTCTTATATGAGAGGAGTTACGAGGATAAGCAAGGATTAAGTTGCTAACGAGCCTCTTCCATTTGATTTTCGGATAAAGCCTAGAATATCATCTGAAAAAAGTATCAATACTATAATTATGACGATTAAGAGTAGACCTTCAGTTGTTCCGAAGACGATGCGGATATAACCGACCCAGGGGATTTTTCCGATAACTTTCCCCACAACATTCTTTTCAGGTACAGGATATGGATCTTTTACTTGGTTATTATCACCTTTCGTTATGAAAAACCAGCTCCCATCCTTTCTATACTTCTCCACTACACGGTGAACTATCAATTCGTCCCAGTTGTTGGGTTTATGGAAGACTATGATATCGCCAATGGGAGGAGTACCCGCCACTATCTGATCGGGCTCAACACCTCCCTGCACAACTATCAGATCACCAACCTGGAGAGTTGGATACATACTAGCAGATACAACGGCCTCTAGGGGATACTCTGTATTCAAAGCCACTTTTAAACCGTAATTTACTCCATAAAAACCTATAATAAGAACTGCTAAGAAAGCAACCGTCTCGAGTATATCTCTCCGTCTATTCCTGACCATTTTGATCCTGCCGTCAAAGAGGGATATTTCCTAATGGGTTTAGTGGAATCTATTGGGGGGCTACTCTCTTAATTAAATTTCCCTTATAAACGGAGAGATCGCATGCCACTTTCCATTGAGGAAGACCTCTTAAATAGAAAGCCGAAGCCCTTTAATTATCCCGGTATGTAATTCATATCATTGAGTAGGGGCTGATTGATGATGGAACGAAAGATAAGAGTCAAGGTTTCGGGAGTTAAGGGAATTCGTGACCCTGAGGGTAACATTGGTTACAAAATTGACTTCGTGGAGGTAAAAGAGAAACCGCCGATGGTGATGATGACGCCCCCTGACGTGCCGGAAGAGATTGGAAAAGTCATGGTTCAAATAAGTAAGGGACTCCAGACGATTATTCCAGGTGGGAGGTTCCGGGAGTATGAATTACAGAAAGTAACGCTTATACTTACGATGGAAGAACTAGAGGCTTTTGAGTTGAAGCCTTACCCCAACCAAATATACGAACTTACAATCTCTTCAGGAAAATTACAATTCAGAAAGGTTTGATCGAACCCTTCGACTTTGAAGTCTACAAGTTGCTAGAATACTAAACCTTTTAATATGTTGAATATTTCTCATTTCAAAAGAGTGAGTGAACATTGTCCCGAAGACGTGTAAGGGATAAATGGCGCGGGAAAAGCTGGTACAAAGTGTTCTCCCCAGGATACTTTGGAGAGGTTGAGTTAGGGGAGGTCCCAGCTGACGATCCTAAAAAGTTGATAGGGAGAGTTGTTGAAGTTACCTTATACGACATTACAGAGGATTTCTCTCATCAGTATCTGAAGATGTTCTTCCAGATAGTAGATGTCGATGGTAAAAAAGCGAACACCACATTTAAGGGCCATGAATATTCAAGGGATTACTTGAGGAGTCTCGTTAGGAGGAGGACCACCCGCATCGACGGAATATTCAATGTGGAAACTAAAGACGGTTACAAATTGATCGTTTCTGTATGCGCCTTCACCCTCCAGAGAATTAAAACTTCTCAGGAGGCAAGTATCCGCGCTATTATGAGACAGATAGTTACTAGGAAAGCTGGTGAATTAACTTTCGATCAGTTCGTCCAAGAGATGGTTTTAGGGAAGATAGCCTCTGAAATTTATAATGAGGCTAAGAAGGTTGCGCCTCTGCGCCATGTAGGGGTAAGCAAGTCTAAACTTATACAGCAACCACAGAAAATAGCAGCGTGAAAAAATGTAATCTTCATTCTTAAGAGTATGAGTAGATTGAAGAAAGCCCGGAGAATCGTAGCTAGAGAAGCCGCGTTTATTTTATATAAAGGAGAAGAGAAGGAGTATCTACAAGCGAAGAGGCGGGCAGCACGGAATTTAGGTTTAAAGGTGCTACCGACGAATCTAGAGGTTGCGGAGGAACTTGACAGGGTTGCTGATGAGATGGAAGAAACCGACAGGCAGAGTAGACTCATCGAAATGCGAAAAGAAGCGTTAAAGATAATGGAGTTACTCGGGGATTTCCATCCGAGACTTATAGGAAGCGTCTGGAGGGGAACGGCTCGATGGAACAGCGACATTGATATCAACATTTACCATCCTGAACCCTTGAAAGCCCTTAAGACCATAGTTGAAAGAGGAATTAAAGAGACAAAGATCGAGTGGAAGACCGTTAAAAACGGTAAGAAAACAAAGACCGTTCCACACATATACACGAAAAGCCCCTCAGGGTACACAATAGAATTGATGGTAAGAGATTTAGAAGA
>CAZOCN010000141.1:0-3452 GCA_964578315.1 uncultured Candidatus Bathyarchaeia archaeon | reverse complement strand
CCCTAAAGCCTGGAGCAACGGTAACAGTTCACACCGGATCTGGCACTAATACTCAAACCGATCTTTACTGGGGGTAAAGACAGGGCGGTTTGGAACAACGACCACGACACAGCCTACCTTTATGACTCAAGCATGAATCTAATAGACCAGGAGAGCTGGTGAAACGCTAAAAACTTTTTCTAGCTTTTTACCGCTTCAGACTCTGACTATATTAGACTGTAAAGGATGAAGATCGGAAGGAACGTTAATGCGATGACGTTCACGAGTTTTATCATTATATGAAGCGAGGGGCCGGCGGTGTCCTTTAGGGGGTCTCCGTAAGTGTCGCCGGCGACGGCTGAGGCGTGAGCGAAACTGCCTTTACCACCATAATGTCCTGCCTCGATGAACTTTTTAGCGTTGTCGAGAGTACCTCCCGTATTAATCATTAGAACGGCTAAGAGGGCACCGCTGATCGTTGTGGATATGAGCATTCCGGCGAGCGCTTCCACGCCGAGGAGTAAACCAACCAATAGGGGGGCTATTATGCTGATGAAGGTGGGGATAACCATCTGTTTCAGTGCATTCTTGGTGCTTATATCGACACAAGTTGCGTAATCGGGTATAGCTTTACCCTCAAGGAGCCCCTTGATCTCTCTGAACTGTCTTCTCACTTCCATAACCATCTGATGGGCTGTGTCGCCTACCGCATGGATGGCGAAACCCGAGAATAGGAAGGGGAGCATTCCACCTATGAACAGGCCAACGACGATGAAGATATTGGTTAATTCAAGTGATAGGGGAGCCCCCATTATAATCTCCGCTTCATAAATGTATGCGAAGAGGAGGACAAGCGAAGTTAAGAGGGCGCATCCCATTGCGAAGCCCTTCGTGATCGCCTTAGTTACGTTACCAACGGAGTCAAGGACAGCCATTGAATCGCCCACTTCATCCTCTATACCTGCCATTTCGGAGATGCCCCCGGCATTATCAACTATTGGTCCGAAAGTATCTGACGCCATTATTATTCCTCTCATGGCTGTCATTCCCAGCGCAGCTGCAACTATACCGTAGAACCCCATATGTAGGTCCGTTAGTCCTCCAGCAACGATAAAAGATGCAGTTATAGCAACAGCGATCGATATAACTATGGGTGCAACGCTCTCCAATCCATAGGCAAAACCGTTAATTATATTCAAAGCAGCTCCGTCGGAAGAAACTCTCGCTGTTTCTCTTACAGGCTTCCTATAAGAACTTGTAAAATATTGTGTGGATAAAGAGACGGCAACCGCTGTTAAAAGACCGATTGTTAGGCAATAGAATAAATTCAAGTCCTTCATGAGATAGGTAGATAACACATAGAAACAGACCGCACAGAAGATACCAGTAGTAATGAGGGTTAAATTGATGGATCTAAGCGGGTTCTCACCTTTCTCACGTAACGCGTAAACACCTATTATTGTTCCTATGAGGCTTATCGCTCGAGTTAAAAGCGGAAACATAACAGCTATCCAACCATAGTGCGGCACATACAATAAACCGAGGAGCATTGCGCCGATGAGGTTATCTGAGCCTGAAGAGAAGAGGTCCGCGCCTCTTCCTGCGCAGTCTCCAACGTTATCCCCGACCAGATCAGCGATTACGGCGGGATTCCTCGGGTCGTCTTCCGGAATTTTAGCTTCGACTTTGCCGACTAAATCTGCCCCTATATCAGCGCCCTTTGTGAAGATTCCGCCACCGAGCTGGGCGAAGAGGGCCGTTACATCGGTGCCTAAACCGAAACCGAAGAGCATCTTCAGGGGCTCAGTGTTCTCGGGGTTAACGCCATAAAGCACATAGAAGAGGGATATACTCAGGAGGTTTAGGAATATTATAGAGATTCCGATAACACTTCCTCCTCTGAAGGCTACTACCACCGCTCTTTTAGGGTTAGTTCTGGCGGCGTTCGCCGTCCTTACATTAGCCTTTACCGCAGCGACCATTCCCATTGTGATGGCGAGGAAGGAGACGAAGACGCCCGCAATGAAACTCACGCCGTATTGCCATTGAGGCCAATAAACCGCTAAGAGAATAACTGCCATAGGGATCGTAAAGTAAGAGATAGTCTTCAACTCCCGTTTGATGAAGGCACTGGAGCCTTGTTGAATAAACGCGGCTATTTCCCTCATTCGAGGCGTCCCAGTGCTCTCTCGCTCTAAACGTAAGAAAATTATAACGACCACTACCATGGCGATAAGCGCGGAAAGTATGGGAATCATGATGTAATCAGGATTTACCGTATCTCCTCACCACTCATAATACAATTTTTCCAGATGAGATCGTTCACGCTTATAAATTTTTATATAAAACAATCCGCGTTTTTCTTTTTCTTCTATTTATTTGCCCTTAATTCGGCGATGTTTTCTAGAAACTTGGATGTAGTTTGAGGACTAGAGTCCAAAGCCTCTTAATTATGTTTCTTTTTTAGATGCTCCATTATCTTTTTGTGTATGGTTGGGTTTCCAGAGGCGATGAAGGATACGCTCTTAGTAGCGGAGAGTGGAGCATCGAGTTCTTCTCCTTCAGGCGTGGTTATTAGGGCTCCGGCCTCCTTCAATATGAGGTAGGCTGCTGCGGAGTCCGTGGTCCTTAATTTGTCTCTTAGTTCTATGAAGGCGTCCATTGTTCCGTCTGCCACATAACACATTTCCAGAGCATTCGCGCCTAAATGTCTCAAGTGTTTCGCCTCTGCAAGGAGGGGGGTTAACCGTTTTATGAGCCGGCCTATTTTGAAGGTGTCGAAGTCTATGCCTATAACAGCCTCCTTGATCTGAGAAGTCTCTGAGGGCTTGAGGGATGACCCGTTCTTCCACGCTCCTCTTCCCCGTTCAGCCTTGTAGACAACATTATGCACAACATCCATCACGAGACCCGTCTTCACGTTTCTTAGGTACGGTTTATCTGAAACCGCGATGGAGATAGCCATAAAAGGTAATCCTCTGGAAGCGTTGGTGCTCCCATCCAAAGGATCGAGAGTTACATAGACATTAGAAGGCTGACTTCCAACTTTCTTAAGACCTATCTCCTCGCTTATCAATGTGAAGGAGAACCCTTCATTTTCAAGGGTATTTATGAAAGCCCTCTCCGCTACGGCATCTATCTTTTTTGTTACGTCTCCTCCTGCACCTACCCCCAGCTCTATTTTAGCTTCTCTAGACCCTGAAAGCCTTAAAATCTCCCTTCTCATCTCCCTCGAGCACTTCTCAATCGCTCTCAACCAATCCCCCACAGTCTCCGCCGCTCCCTATCCTAGCAGAATCCACTCAATAGTAGGAGACCACCAATATTATGTTTTTATCTTGCAAAAGGTTAATTTTAGAGGCATACGCTTAAGAAAAAAGTTGTCTATTCGCAACGCGCTACTCCGCGGGGGTTCCCAAGCCAGGTCTAAGGGGTGAGGTTCAGGCCCTCATGGCGTAGGCCTTCGTGGGTTC
>CAZOCN010000140.1:0-3476 GCA_964578315.1 uncultured Candidatus Bathyarchaeia archaeon | reverse complement strand
TATACCAGTCAAGGTTGGCTGCTGAGAGGGAGTTTGAAGCCCTCAAACTCGTTCACCCACATGGTGTTCCAGTCCCAAGACCGATTTACCAGAACAGACACGCAATAGTCATGGGAATTATCGACGGAGCGGAGCTATTCCATTTTATAGAACTTCCAGAACCTCGAAAAACTCTTGAGGAGATCCTCAGCCACATTAGGAGAGCTTATGTTCAAGCAGGCGTTGTACACGGAGACCTCAGCGAATACAACATCATCCTCAAGTCGGATTGGAAGATCCTCATAATAGATTGGCCTCAATTTGTAAGAAAGGACGAACCTAACGCAGAGGTTCTCCTCCGTAGAGACATAGAGAACGTGCTACGGTTCTTTAAACGTAAATTTGGTGTAGAAGGAAATGTCTCTAACGCCTTTGCTTACGTTAAAGGTGAAGAAGAAAAGGTTATCTCTGTCTTCCAGGGAGAAGAGGAGGTAGTATGAGGAAGCTTATTGTCGGCGTAGACCCTGGAGTTACATGTGGCTTAGCTGTTTTAACCCTTGATGGGCGATGTGTCTATGTGGGAAGTAAAAGGAACTGGCTCTTTTCAGACATCATCCATACAATAGGAGAGCTTGGTGAAGCAGTTCTAATCGCCAGCGACGTATCCCCGCCACCTGCGAGTGTAAGTAAAATCTCTTCCAGCCTCAACGCCGTTACCTATACTCCTCCAACTTCGCTGAATCCCTCTTACAAACAGCAATTGGCGAAGAGTTTCGCTGAGGAGCAGGGAGTAGACCTCGAAAATTCACATGAAGTAGATGCCCTAGCCGCTGCTTTAAAGGCTTACCAACATTACAAGAATAAGTTCAATCAGATTGAAACACGCCTAAAGGAAGCGGATAGTAGAATTTACCCTGAAGAAGTGAAGGCCCTAGTCATTAGAGGGTATACTATACAGAGAGCTATAGATACTCTGCAGCCTAAGTCAAAGATTGAAGTGAAGATTAAAGCTGAAAAGAAGGAAACCGAAAAAGCTCGAGGGAGCGATTCAGAGATTGAGGAGCTGAGGGCTAAACTTAAAAGAGAACGAAACCGCGTGAGAGAACTCAGAGAGGCGAATATACTCTTCAAAAGAAGATTGAATTCGATGCGGAGGGAGATTCTAGAACTCAGGAAGAAGTTTGAGGAAACCTTCCGAAGGGAGAAGGTTAAGTTACGGAAAGAAAGAGAGTATCAGATTCTTCTCGACGAGATAAACATCCTGAAAGATAGAGAGGCAGCTTACTTACAAAAGATAAGGGATTACGAGAAGCGCCTCGAGAGATTAAGGTATTTGAAGGAGCTCGAGTCTAAAGGCGAGTTGGTTTTCTTGAAGCCTATAGAAGCCTTCACGAGGGAAGGGCTAGAGAAGGCCTTTAGGCTTTATGACATAAAATTGGGTGACGTAGTATTACTACTGGATGCGAGCGGCGGCGGTCCTTCAACTGCAGAGCTCCTAGTGAAAAAAGGAGTTAGAGCTGTTATAATCCAGACGAAAATGGCTCACCCAGCACTAGAAATCTTCGTTTCCAACGATATTCCTGTGATCTCCTCCGAAAACGTTAACGTGCAGTGGGTGGAGGGATTTCCATACGCTAAGGTAGAAGACATTGAGAAGGCTCAAAGAACCCTTCTGGAGGAGGAGCGGAAGTATACTGAAGAGAGAATGGAGGAGATTCTGGAAGAGTATAGAAGTGCCAGACAAGTTGAGAGAGATTGAGTCTCCGTGGATACCTCGGGGAAGGTGGGCACTATTTTCATAATCTTTTGATTTTTTAGAGCTAATGAGGAACTTCAAAAGCGATATAGAGTATGTTGTTACCGCGAACAAGTATGCTCCCATAATTCGCAACCATCTGATCTTTCTGGTATTCCGTGGCACCATTAAGAAGGATATTCATGTAGCCGTCACAACGCAGCATAGTTCCTCTATATTCAACGCCGTTTTTCAACATTATCGAAACATATGAGTTCGTCTGTTTTATGAGAACATTGAGAGGTTTCTTACTTGGTTCCATATTCTTCCCCACAATGAATGATATTCACCCCCTATTTAGATATAAAAATGTTGCCACTCACAAAACTCCCTCAGCCTCCTTGTGGCAATAAAAAATTTCAACGTCTGACGACACTGACTAGTCTTGGCTTATTAAGAGCGAGTATGTTTCGTATCCTTGAATAAAGAAGCTGAAGTTCATAGTAAACAATTTTAGGGATAAGGAAATTCCTAAACTCAAAGGAGGAGGAAGGGAGATCTCTACCTTTACTTATCCAGAAAAAAGGCTTGATTTATTGAGAAGATTAAAGGAAGCCGGCTACGGGGCTAGAATGCATGCTTATGAGTATTACGTCTGGAAGAAGGGGTTTGTTGCTGTAATCTTCATCCAACCCTACCATGGAACGGTCTATGTTTATGGAGTTCCATGGAACAAGAAAGAGTCGGAAGAGAGCCTTAGAGAGATCGTTAACCTGTTGAGGGACATGGATAGAAGTTTAAATATATCTACGATTCTACACTAAAAAGATAATCCTAGGATGTGGGAATTTTCCGTTGGCTGAGAGAACGGTTACAGTCGAAGTTCCTTCGCAAAGTTTTGAGATAGAAACTGAAGTAACTCCCGACGTGATCGGGGAACTCGTCCCTTTTATCAGCCGGTATTTCATATTACCCCACAAAGAGAACTTCGTGAATACAAGGATTACCACGGTAAATGGTCATCCCACTTTACTCTTTAGGGCCCTCAGTCCAGATAGGAGAGGGCACATCGATATCGTGTTAACAGCGGCGCAGCCTATTAGAGTGGTTATGAAGCCTAGCGGTCCAGAGATTGGATCAGGCTTTATGTACAGGTTAAAAGAAGACTTAATAATCGCTATACAGTTCTTTGAAGAAAACGCTAGAAAGAGCACCTTATACTTTGCTTGGGTGAAGGAAGGGAGGCAAGTAACTGAGAAAGAGCCGTTGATGAGAAGGAAAGCCCTTAACCGCTTCTTCTTTGATACTATGCTTGTCTTCTTCACTGTCTTCATTATAAGTAGTATAATCCTTTTCCTCTTCCTCGGGATATTAGCACCCATAGTACTTGTAATAATGCAGTTCATTATGGTCCTTCTCTCTGCTAAGATAATAAGTAGAACCGCGGACTGGTATGTCACAGAAAAGAATCCCTATGTGCACATACTTCAATATCATATGCCGGAGGAGAAGTTCAGAGAGTTTCAGGAGAGATGTGGTGAAGAGGAGCTAATCGCCCTTAAGAGGGAGATTTACAACGAGACCTTAGGTATGGGGAGGGAGTTGAACTGTGAAGCAGCTGAGAGAATTTTTGAGAAGTACGGTCTAAAGTGTACACCAGCCAGTCTCTCCACCAAGAAAGTGAACGTTTATCGTCTGGTTAAAGAAGTCGCTGAAAAATTCGATCTTCCTGTACCTAAAATTGCCATAACAAACACTATGT
>CAZOCN010000139.1:0-3477 GCA_964578315.1 uncultured Candidatus Bathyarchaeia archaeon | reverse complement strand
CAGGTCTGCCCCCAATCAGAATCTTCACTTTCCCTCTCAAACCAGCCTTCTTTACTTCTTCTATAACCTTCTTTACCTCTTCCATAGCTGAGGTTAAGAGGCAACTCATCGCCAGTATATCCGGTTTCTCTTTCCTGATGGCCTCTATGAACCTCTCTACTGGGACGTCGATCCCTAGATCTATCGTCTTAAATCCAGCTGAAGAAAGCATAGAGATGACGATATTCTTGCCTATGTCATGTAGATCGCCTCTCACGGTTCCGATGACCACCTTCCCTAACGTCTTCTCTGAAGTCTTCTCTAAGTAAGGCTTTAACATACCCGTTATCTCAGTTGCTAAGATCCCTGCCATTATCAGCTCTGAGAGGAAGAAACTGCCAGTCTCATACTTCTCTCCAACCTCTACTAGACCGCGGTTCATAGCCTCTATTATATCTACGGGATCAACTCCAGAATCCAAAGCCTTAGCGACCAGAGCCTTCACGGTATCAACGCCTGAAATCTCGGATACGCTTCTCCTTATCTCCTGAAGAAATTGCTGAGTATCCATAATTACTCTCCAAGGCGATATCCTCCATATTAAATATTTAAGTCATTTTATTATTCCAGAGCCTTGTCCAATTGAAGGGGGATAAACCGATAGTTTTTAAATTCTTGAGGTGGAGTTATCTGCTATGAGATTCAATGCGTTTATTGAAGTAAGGTTAAAGCCTGGTTATTCAGATCCGGAGGGTGAGACTACACGGGCTTCCTTAAGAGACTTGAATTATGATGTTGAGAGGGTGGATGTTAGTAAGGTTTATCGTGTAACTTTCAACGCTGAAAACGTAAAAGAGGCTGAGAGAGCTGTGGAGGAGATGTGTATCCGCTTATTAGCTAATCCGACGAAGGATGATTACAGATATGAGATAAGTGTGGCGACATGAGAGAGGCTTCCCTTTACATTAAGAGAGACCTTCCCTTCTCCTTGGTTGAAGTAAAAGTAAGGTCTGCCGATGATCGCGGATTAGAATGCATCAGTAGAGAGATGGGTTTAGAGCTCAATCTCCAAGAGATGCGTAAGATTAAGGCGTACTACGTTAGAGCTGGAAGAGACGCAACAGACGTAGAACTCCAGACTCTAGGTCAGACGTGGTCGGAGCACTGCTACCACAAAACCTTCAAAGGAACTGTAATCACTGAGAGAGGAACCATTGAGAACCTCCTTAAGAACTACATCGCTAAAGCAACGAGGGAACTTAACCCTCCCTGGTGCGTCTCAGTCTTCGAGGATAACGCAGGGATCATAGAATTCGACGAAGAGAATGCCATAGCAGTGAAGGTAGAGACCCACAACCACCCTTCTGCTGTGGAGCCCTTTGGAGGCGCAGCTACTGGAACAGGAGGCGTCATACGGGATATACTCGGCGTTTGGGGAAACCCCATCGCGTGTATGGACGTTCTCTGCTTCGGCCCTTTAAACTTGGACTATAAGGCTCTTCCTCCCGGAGTGAAGCATCCGAAGTACCTCTTCAAAGGAGTAGTTGCGGGCATAGGCGCCTACGGCAATAACATGGGGATACCTACACTGAACGGCGCCATATACTTCGATGAAGGGTATACGGGGAATGTAGTCGTCTACTGCGGATGCGTCGGCATACTCCCGAAGGAAGCCTACATTAAAAGAACAAAACCGGGAGATTTAGCTCTACTGGCTGGGGGAAGAACCGGAAGAGACGGCATCCACGGCGTCACCTTCGCTTCAGCGGAGTTGACGGAGGAGTCTGAGGAGACCTCAAGATCAGCGGTTCAGATTCCGAATCCCTTTGAAGAGGAGAAACTGAAGAGAGCTATACTTAGAGTGAGGGATCGGAGGCTCGCCTCTGGAATAACCGACCTCGGAGGGGGAGGACTATCCTCAGCGGTGGGAGAGACAGCTCACAAATTCAACTGCGGCGTAGAAGTAAACCTCAGCAAGGTCCCACTCAAACAACCTAACTTGGCCCCCTGGGAGATCTGGATCTCCGAATCCCAAGAGAGGATGCTCCTAACAGTGCCGCCAGAAAACCTAAAAGAAGTCTTGAGGGTCTTCGAAGAGGAAGAGGTTGAAGCCACGCCCATAGGGAAGTTCACGGAAGACCATAGATTGAGGATATTTTACGAGGACGTTGAAGTTGCAGATTTGGAGATAGACTTCCTCTTCCAACCGCCTACGGCCACAAGAAGGGCGGAGTGGAGAACGCTTTCCCTAACTGAGCCGAGTGTAACCGAGCCAGAATCTTTCAACTCAGATCTGATTAGGCTTCTATCTTCACCTAACGTAGGGAGCAGGGAATCCGTCATCAGAACATACGATCACGAGGTGAAGGGAGCCACAGTGATCAAACCTCTACAAGGAGAATACGCTAGTCCCAACGACGCCGCCGTGATAAAGCCCCTCCCCAACTCTTGGAAGGGAATCACAATCTCCTGCGGCTTCAATCCGAACTACGGGAAGATAGACCCCTACTGGATGGCCGCCAGCGCTATAGATGAAGCAATACGGAACAACGTTGCCGTAGGCGGCAGAAGAATCGCATTACTCGACAACTTCACCTGGGGGAACCCGGAAAAACCAGATAGGATGGGTGGGCTCCTCAGGGCTGTGGAGGCTTGTTACCGCTTTGCTAAAGCCTTTGAGGCACCCTTCATCTCCGGCAAAGACAGCCTCTATAACGAGTCGCCGATCGGACCAGTTACACCCACACTCCTCATCACGGCTGTTGGCATTCTACCCGACATCAGAGGCGCTGTAACCTCCGACCTCAAGCGTCCAGGAAACCTCCTCTACATAATCGGCGAGACAAAACCCGAGCTTGGAGGTTCAGAGTACTACAGACTCAGAGGGTTCAGAGGCGGAGAAGTTCCGAAAGTAGATCCAGTTAAGGCACCGACGGTCATTCGAAAGGTGACTAGAGCTATAGACGGCGGTTACATCAAAGCTTGCCATGACCTCTCGGAGGGAGGCTTAAGTGTAGCCTTGGCAGAGATGGCTTTCGGCGGAAACCTCGGAGCTGAGGTATTCCTCTCTTCAGTCCCGACAGTAAACCTTTCACGGAACTATCAGATTCTATTCTCAGAGTCTAACACGCGGTTTCTAGTAGAAGTTCCAGAAGATAAAGCTGAGAAATTTGAAAGGTTAATGGGAGAGGTCACCTTCTCCCGTATAGGCGTAGTAAAAGAAGAGAAGAGACTCCTTATCCACGGGTTGAGAGGCAATCTAGTAATCGACGCAGAAGTTCCAGACCTCAGGGAGGCTTGGAAGAAGGGATTGGAGGGATGAACATGGAGAGGAACAAGATAAAAGCCTGCGTCCTGAGGGTTGGCGGAACAAACTGTGATGAGGAGACGAAGACTGCCCTAGAAGACCTCGGCGTAAAGGCGGAGACCCTCCATTTTAAGAGACTCCTAAAAAAGGAGCTTTTAGGATATCATCTCCTTGTTATTCCCGGAGGGTTC
>CAZOCN010000138.1:0-3496 GCA_964578315.1 uncultured Candidatus Bathyarchaeia archaeon | reverse complement strand
ATGGGACGTAAAATTTTAGCTGTGATGAATGAGAGGTATGGGTTAGAAGGAACCCTTGTAGGTGTTTCAGAAGAACCTGTAGGTTTCTGGCTATCTGGCGTTTCCCAAGTTTCCCTCCAGAGCGCGGTCTCTTACAAGATACCCCCAATAATTAGCAATGAGAACGAAGGGGAGGTCTTCGTTAATCTAAAAACTGTTCATAAAGTTGAGATTCTCTAGAAATTCAAAGTTTTAGAGGTTAGCTTATCCCCATCCAGTAGATGTAAGACAAGACTGAAGCTAGGATAAGGGCTATGGCAAGTATCACTATTACCTCCGGTCTCAATCTGAATCCTGGAGTCTCTTCTTCAAAGAAGCGTAGTAACCCAGCGCTCGCCGCGGGCATTGGGGCCTCACGTTTCTTTTTACGTCTACTCATTCTACTCAACCAAGTTAAACATCTTAATAAAACAATAAATAAAAGTTACCTTTATTCCAAACCTTTATTTATCAAGATCTGTGGATAAAGTTTGAGGAGTGGTTATGTCTAAAGCGAAGGAACTCTATAACGAGACACTGGAACTACTGCAGAAACATCATAGTTGGTTCAGGGAATCGATTCCTCTGATAGCAAGCGAGAACGTTCCCAGTCCCGCTGTGAGAGAAGCTATAATGTCCGATTTTGGAAACCGTTACGCAGAAGGTTGGCCCGGCGAACGAGTCTACGCAGGATGTGTCTACATAGACAAGGTTGAACTCTTATGTATAGATTTGATAAAGGAACTCTATAAGGCGGAATTCGCAGACGTTCGTCCTGTATCTGGAGTAGTCGCTAACCTCGCGGTTTATACAGCCTTTACAGAGCCCGGAGACGTTATGATGGCGTTATCTATACCCTGCGGAGGTCATATAAGTACAGGTAAGAAAAAATTTGGTGGTACAGCAGGCGCTGTACACGGATTAGATGTAAGATATTTGGCTTTAGATTATAAGGAGCTCAACGTAGATGTTGATAAGACTAAAGAAAGGGTTGCTAAACTCCAGAAGGAGGGGAAGCCGCCTAAACTTGTTATGTTCGGAGCGAGTGTGTTTCCATTCCCTCATCCATTGAAGGAGTTAGCTGATACTTTCCATGATGTTGGCGCAACGGTAGTCTATGACGCCGCTCACGTAGCTGGTTTAATTGCGGGAGGTCAATTCCAAGATCCCTTAAGGGAAGGCGCTGATGTTATGACCTTAAGTACTCACAAGACCTTCTTCGGTCCGCAGCATGGTGCCATAGTCTCTTTTGATAAATACGCAGATGCTATTAAACGGGCTGTCTTTCCAGGATTAACGAGTAATCATCACCTCCATAAGGTGGCGGGTGTAGCGGTAGCTGCCGCAGAGATGATGGAGTTCGGGAGAGAATATACGGGTCAGGTAATTAAGAACGCTAAGGCCTTAGGGCAGGCGTTATATGAAAGAGGCTTTGACGTTCTCGCTGAACATAAGGGCTTCACAGAGTCACATGTGATTCTTGTTGACGTAACGAAGTATGGTGATGGAGGAACAATAGAACAAGAGTTGGAGAAGGCTAATATAATAATTAATCGAAACCTCCTTCCCTGGGACATCAAGGAAGGGCGTCACTTCATGCACCCAGGTGGAATCCGTCTTGGCGTAAGTGAGATTACGAGGTTAGGTATGAAGGAGTCGGAGATGGAAGAGATAGCCGATTTCATAAGGCGGGTTGTTATAAAGGATGAAGATAGGGCTAAGGTGAAGGAAGACGTGGCTGAGTTCAGAAAGGACTTCCAGAAGGTACACTACTGCTTCGATAACGCTACAGAAGCCTATGAATACATCAAACTCCGATGAACTCACTAACAATATGGACCATCGGTTACGACACTAGAACAAAAGAGGAATTCTTACGTTTACTTAGGGAGTATGCTATTGATGTTCTAGTGGATGTTAGGAGGTTTCCTAAATCCAAAATAGGATGCTTCAGTAGAGAAGAACTTGAATCTTGGCTTCCAACCTATGGTATCCAATATTTATGGTTAGGAGAAGAGTTAGGGGGTTTTCGTAGAGGAGGATACCGTGCTTTTACTGAAACAGGGCAATTCCAAGAAGCGATTAGAAGAATAATCGAGATCGCTAGAAATGCTAACATATGCATTATGTGCGTGGAGAAGAGCCCCCGAGCTTGTCACCGCAGATATATAGCTTCACGCCTTCAAGACCTAGGCGTAAGAGTTATTCATATACTATAGTGAGGGGTAGTTCACTCTCTTCTCTCTTTAATTTGACTGAGATGCACCGCTAAGATGGAGAATAGAACTAGAACAGATGAGACTGTTATGAGGTGTAGGTTTTTAACTTCCACCGCCTTGAATAAGGATAATCCCGACAGAAAACCTAAAATAGCTAGTGGAAGGTCACCCAACGCCTTCTTACTCCTCATTTTATCAACCTACCAACTAACAGCACTCCACGGATTGTTTAAAGCTTTATGAAGAATAAATCAACAACTTGAGAACGCCATATCAAATGAGAATTTTCGTCCTCAACTGTAGGTAAGGTTTTAATCTCTTTTTTATATTTTCTTCTGATGTGAAGGAGGGAGACGCGGTGATAAGGCTAGTGTGTCCCAAGTGCGGTTTTGTGGTGGAGACCTTTGATGAAGAGGATTTAAAGGATGTTAGAAAAGAGAAGCGCTATAGGGCTTTGCTCAAAAGGGTGGTGTTGTGTGCTGGTTGTAATAGGCTTGTTTCAGGATTGAGGGAGGTTAAGGAGTGAGATGCCTTCAGAAGTGAAAATTGATTTAGACGAAGATGGTTTCCTAAAGAGACCGGAAGATTGGTCGCGTAAGGTGGCGGAGTATTTCGCTAAACTAGAGAATATAGAGTTGACGGAGGATCACTGGAAGGTGATTAACTTTCTTAGGGATTATTACTTGAAGTTCGGGTCCGTCCCTATGGTTAGAGCTATCTCGAAAGCAACCGGTTTTAGTGCTAGGGAACTTTACGATTTATTCCCTAGTGGTCCCCTGAAGCAAGCTGCCAGAATCGGAGGTCTACCAAAGCCCTCAGGATGCGTATAGGATACACAGGTTCGCTTTCGAATTTTGTCTAGAGGAATGTGATAGGCTTCAAAGAAAGTTATAGATCTATCACTAAGTAAGTTAAGGGATGAAGAGAAACTTCGAAATTATTGTATATTTCTTTTTTCCAAGTAAACGGATCTGAGATTCTCAGTACCTTCTCATTCTACGGGAGCCATATCCAAAGGGTCTACGTGAGAACGAGTATCTCTTATTCGAAAGGTTGTTCTCTTCATTCACTTCCTCAATCGGCGACTCCTCCAAGGTTTCGAAGCTGCCGTAGCGGCCTATGTTCAAGCGCATAGAACCGCGGAAGAGGTTCACGTAGCCATTATGGATGCTGATTGTGTCGCCTTCATTTACTCGCTCTATATCACTGTCCCAAAGGGTAAGGTATAGGCATCCGGTCTCGTCTCCCACGAGGGCTTC
>CAZOCN010000137.1:0-3557 GCA_964578315.1 uncultured Candidatus Bathyarchaeia archaeon | reverse complement strand
GGCGAAGGGCTTCCAGTTTAACGCCTTAGGAGGAGACGACGACCTTCTTATCTATGGATGTATCGAAGCTTTGAAGAAAGTTAAGGGATGGAGCCCTATAGAGTCGGCTCCAGGGGCTAAACTAATAAAATAGAAGAATTGGTGGTTAATTCCCCCCTTTTTATTTTGTGAAATCTGGAATCTCAATAGGAGCCCCATTTTTACGCATAGATTCTATTGAAAGGGGCATTATACTACTCCATGTGACCGCATCGTAGACATTTATGGGGGGTTGTCTATCATAGATTATAGAGTCTATAAAGTCTTCAATAACGAAGAAATCGCTTCCTCTATGCCCGAAATCGCGTGCTAAATCCCCCTTTTCTTTCCAGCGAATATGTTCATAGAGGTCGCTATAAACCCATAAAGGCTCCCATTTCGCTTCTTGTTGCAAAGTTAAAGAGGGACTCGTTCCGGGGCTCTTTCCCTCTATCCAAATAAGAGGATCCTCATTTACATGCCTCGCTGAGATATAGCTTGCCGATGTGCCTTGAAGAACGTAATGAGTCATATTGTGAGGGCGCGGAGATATGGGGTCCATACGTAACACTATTACAACGCCTTTCTCCGTACAAATAATGGTCGTGGTCGAGTCGCCGTGAAGATAAAAAGACCGCTTAGCGCCGGGGTGGTCTGCTCCGAATTTCTTCTCAACGAATCTATGCATCGCAGCTTCTTTTGTCATAAAGGACGAGGTTGTGATAAGGCGGTCACCGTTGGGTTTGTTTACTCCTAGCCATTGAGCTACTGGTTCAAGTGAGTGTGTAGGATAGAAGTTTCCACTATGTTCTCTAAGTAGTGAACCTCTCCATGTTAAATGTCCATGATCATCAAAGAAGAGATTACGGCAATCATGAATATACGCTCCCTCCGCATATGTCAGCTCTCCAAAGACTCCTTTCTCTACCATGTTTAGAATCATCATATTCGAGCGTAAGTAACAACAATTCTCCGCCAGCATATATTTCATACCAGTTGACTTCACGCTGTCGACAAGCTTCCAACACTCATCGAGTGTTGTAGCTGCGATAACCTCGCTCAGTACATGAACCCCCGCCTCCATTGCTTTTATGGCCTGCTTCGCGTGGAGCTTAAAGGGAGTGGCTAAGTATACTGCGTCACAATCGCCTTTCCTTAATAATTCATCGAAATCATCAAAAATCTTTATTTCTGGGCGTTCCCTTTGCCATGCGGAAAGAACTTCCTTGGATATGTCACAGATCGCGACTAAACGGACTTTATCTTCTAGAATCTTTAAGGCTTTGTTGAATGCCGCGCCTCGACGGCCACCTACAATGCCGAGATTAACTTGCTTGTTCAAGTTCCTCACCGCCATAACTAATTATTAAAAATACCTTCTTTTAATTAATTGAAGCGTACTCTAAGCTGCAGCTCCCATAAATATTTCAGCTCCTTTCTTTATTGTTTAGGATGCGATAGATTTATGAGGCGAAGCGTCGTTGAACGGTTGGAGGTTTTTATGAGGCGAGGTGTCTTGGTTAATCATGTCGAGGTTTTGGGGAGTGGTTTAATCTATCGTAATCCTAAGCCGTATCTCTGTAGTATCCATGCTTATTGGCCGGATCTAGTTATGCTAGATGATGGTGAACTGTTATGTTCCGTATCTCTGGCCTCAGCCTTTGAGAGCATCGATTGTAGAGGAGCCCTCTGCCGATCGAGAGACAACGGTCAAAACTGGGAACTTCAAGGTTACTACTATGAGCATCCTACAGATCGAACTTACTCGTCAACTTGTCGTGTCAGCAAGATGTCTGATGGGTCACTAATTGGGGTTGGAGGCCTTTTCGATCGTAGTAACCCAGAAATAGGGCTGTCAAACCCTGAGGCTGAGTTTGGATTCGTTGATACATACCCGTTCATCGTACGATCTACAGATGGAGGTTACAGTTGGACGGAACCCAATATCTTTGAAACTCCTTTTAATGGGTCTCCGCTGGAGATTTGTAGTCCTATAGTTGAGTGCCCGGATGGACATTGGTTATGGCCGACGTCTCTTTGGCCGATGTTTGACGGCGCCTGCCCCTATGGCATGAAGGCTGTCGCTTTAGTCTCTTACGATAAGGGCGAGACATGGCCGGAGTACGTAACAATTATGGATAGATTCGATGAGGGGATAATTCACTGGGAACAGAAGATAATTAGGCTTGATGGAAAGAGGATGCTGAGTATGTGCTGGACCTATGATAGGACCAAGAATGCAGATTTGCCTATAAGCTATGCCATATCAGAGGACGGGGGGCGAAGTTTCAATCCACCCAAGTCGACTGGGATTCTGGGTCAAACTTGTAGACCGATCTACCTCGGGGAGGGAGGCATCTTAACAGCCTATAGAGGCTCTGATAAGCCGGGTCTATGGGTGAACATATCGAAGCTGGACGGCGACGACTGGATCAGCCTACTCGATGTTCCCCTATGGGGTGCTGAAGTAGCCGGCCTTGTTGATACTGAAGGAAGCAAGACCGAGCAGTTCCAGAGGCTCAAGTTCGGGTATCCCTCTATTCTCCGCCTCTCGGAAGACGAGTACCTCCTATGCTTCTGGGCAGTAGAGGACTGCATCTCGAACATCCGATGGTTCCGCCTAAGAGTTCAGTATCCCTAGAAGTAAAAGCTCAAATCAAATAGAACTCCAGATTTCCTAACGCCTCTTTTTTCAAGAGGCTTCTCCACCTTAATGGAACGGAGTAAAAAAGTCATAGAGAAATGTTTGTTAAGTTGTAATTTGAGTTGCTATTTTCTTTCCAAACTCTCTGCATTTGGGAAGTTCGCCTTCTGCAATAGGTCCTTTCATTCCTTCAACCCTTACCGATAAACCGGGAGATACTAGCTTCAACCTAGGAATCTTTTCTCTTATCCTCTTCTCCATCTTCTTCACAGCCTTCTCAAAGTCCCCTCCCAGATAAGTGTCGAAGACGGCAGCCCATTCCGCTTTCAAATCAACCTTCCCAAGTTTATCAATGAACTTTCTAATAGTCCAGGCAGGTCCGCCCATATGGTTGGGAGTACCTATCAAGATAGCCTCGGAATTAGCCACCCTCCCAAGGTCCACCTTCTCAACATCGCTAATCGCAGTCTCCACTCCCTCAACCTCTCTTAGTCCCTCTAGGATCTCCTCTGCTACAATTTTCGTGTTTCCATACTTCGTGTCGTAAACAACAAAAACCTTCACCAAAAAATCAACCCCTCATATTTTCTACCACATGATATACATTACTGCTTCATATTCCTTCGCATTAGGAGACTCCGCCTTAAACCTGCCCTTCATATAAATACATCACTTATCTAAGCTAAGCGGAGAACTTGGCACGCTTAGATAACCCGCTTTTTATTCGTTTAAGTTCAAATCAAGTTAAAATGTCGTTTTTAAAGATTCTTGGTAGCCCGGGGTAGGTTCAAATTCTGTGTTCGAACACTTGTGTAAAGCAGTTTTTGAGCTGGAACCTTAACGATGTAGGCTATAGTTTCTACCTTGTTTGGCTACCGGTTCGTCAAGGCTGAGA
>CAZOCN010000136.1:0-3574 GCA_964578315.1 uncultured Candidatus Bathyarchaeia archaeon | reverse complement strand
TGGTAGATGCGTTCCCATCCACAAGTTCCAACCTTCAAAGAAGGCAAGCCCTCCACCAGGAAAGATACTCTGGAGATGGACACTAAATAACTTTTAGCTCTTTTCAACGTTCTAAGCTAAGGACCTTCTCCGGTTCTCCTCTTTGGCGAACTGCCATGCTCCTAAACCTCACTATGGGAGGATTCGCGGCGGAGGTCGGTCTCAACTCAGGTTCTACGCGTACTATGATGGGGTATTTACATTTCAAAGCTGTACCCTTTACTATGGCTTCTCCTTGAGGAAGGGAACCCAGCAACTCCACAAACTCATCGCCGACTATCTCTTGAAGCCTCTTCCTGTCTATGTCCTCCAACGCATGCGCAATTATATTATTAGCACACTGCGTGATCACTGTTTTGTCTACAGTAGCAAGGCGTTGCGTGACAATCCATAAACCCACGCCATTCCGTCCACCATTAGTCGCTATCTCCTTCACTATAGAGAGAAGCCTACTTCTACCATCTTTATCCCCCAAAGAGAACTGAGTCCATTGAGGCGCATAGTACATAGCCTCCTCAAGAACTACCACACAACCAAATTGAGGGTCGTCGAGAGCCCTATGAAAGATACGCGTCAACACCTGCGTCAAGACGAGATGCTTCTTACTCCATCCGTTCCCTCCACTCGAAAGATCCATAATGACTATTCTATATCGCCTCAGCAAATCCACTGGATCAACTGCATCGCAGACGTCATCCGGTATCATCCTTGAAAACTTCAGAGCCTCCACAACTTGCCTCTTGTAGCCTTCAAGATCGGAAGATGATCTCCTGAAACCTACATCGTCAACCGAAACGGTATAGACAACATCTATAAGATTATCTTTTGTGATAGGTTGACGGGTCTTCCTTAGTAAATTGAAGGCATTAAATAGAATCTTAGAAGTCCACCAACCCGCCTGCCAACCAAGCTCCGAAAGAAGATCCTCGAACCGCAAATCCTCCGCTCGGAAGAAGGAGAACCAGGGAACCCGTTTCACCAGTCCGTTAAACTCCTCCTGCAAACTCGCGTATTCTCCATCCTTATCAACAATGAAGAAAGTAACTGGGGGCTCCGCTCTTGCAGCTCTAGCGATCATCGAAATGGCGGTGGTTGTCTTCCCTGTACCCACAGCTCCGCAAATAAGACAGCACTGTCTGATAAGGTGATAAAGGTCTAATTCTACATCAAGGCCATTGCTGAGATCTCTCCCTAGCTTCAACTTCCATCCGGAAGAAGGCCTCGTAAACAATTCGATGATCTCAGGCTTAGCCTTGTAAACGGGCTGATTCGGAAGAAGAGGATTCTTGAGAGGTCTTATGATCCCCTCATCTATCCACCCCCACTCGTAAGCCCGCGCTCTAACAGTCGTCCGTTCACTGTCAAGTATTACCTGACCCTCCTTCATTAGAGCTTCTTCATAGGCTCTTGTCTCCCTATGGGAGTAAACTTGAGTAACTTGGTATAGAATGGGCTTCCCATTCTTAGGATGCTCTACATAGACTAGATCGCCCTTAGCGACGTCTCTACCATTCTCGAGGACGATATCTATCCAAGCGGAATGGTACTCACCGGTTGTGCTGTAGGTATAACCGACTCTCATGGCGTCTCACCCCAGATAGTAGCAGCTAGAGAAGGCGACCCGAAGTGTTTAGTTATATTCGGAATCAACTCGGAGTAGACTTCACTAACGAACCTCTTAGTTATCCGAACCTCTTCATCAGCACGGATTATCGCCAGAGGGATACCTTCCTTAACAGAAGTGGCATAGCAGTAACCGGCTATATCATCAACCCAATCAAGCATGAACCCTGGAATATCGATCCTAATTGGAGGGGAAATCCTACTCGAGGAAGCTCTGAGATAGAAGGAGTAGATGGGATGATTGATTTTCTCCATGAAGAAAGCCGTTCCGAAGGCTTTTACAAAGGCCTCCTTAGGAGAGAAACATTCAGTTCTCTCACCAACCCTCAACATCTGGAGGAGTACATAAGCGTCGGGCAGAGTAGTCTTTTCGGTTAGGCCTAACGAGTTGATGAGGTATCTCGCAGTAGCTCTCTTCACAACACCAGCGATAGAAACTCCTTTATAAGCGCATAAGTCGAGGAGATCGTTTATAGCCGAGACTAACTTAAACCTATCCTTCTCTTCTCCCTTTCTCCACCACCAATTACCAAAGGCGAGAGGGCCATCTATGAGGAGGAGCTCCAAGCGATTTTCTCGTTTAAGAAATCTTTCAGCCGTCTTAAAGAGCTTCGTCTCCCTCCTTATGCTTACTACTTCCTGGAACCGCTCACTCGAGTAGTTGTAGGAGAGCTTGACCATCTCCGGCTCCGTATAAAACCTCCTCGAATTTGGAAGTTCGAAGGCTAACGCGGCGATGACAGCTGACCATTGTGACGCTAAGGGAACCCGTTGGCTTCCAGCGTCCACACCCGCAACAAATTTATAGGGGATGCGCCGTTTGACTTGAAGAACCTCCACAGAACGCTCTATCTCCGCTATAACTCCAGATAGAGTGGAGAGGTCATATCGAATATCCCTTATGGCCTCCTCTATGATCAGATTACGTAAAGCTAAGCATAACCTTGGGTAGGTGGTCAGTCCACTTTCATGCGAACCACTTATTAACCCACTATTACCAATATTACTATCAGTGTGGCGGGAGATCATCCTGGGAGAAACCTCCTTTGAAATTTATTCGCAGGTCCGCCGCCACGGACCTGTAACCCGCCACACAACATAAACTGGGCAAACTTTCTCCTCCTTTTTCACCGTTCTGTAAGCAAAATGTATGCATATCCCTTCTCTGTCTTTATCCTCCTTAACACACCTTTTTTTGTCAGATCAGTTAATCGTCCCAGCACAGTTCCTTCCGGGTAATACATCGCATTAACCTTCATTGCTTCCATTATCTCCTTGGAAGTTCTGGGTGCGGACCTCCCCCACTCCGTTCCCAGCAACTTCATTATCACCTCTGGACACTTTGCATTGGGTGAGACGTTGATGGTCGGTAACTCCGTTATCATCAACTTCCCTTCTTTCATCCTTCCGGTCTCTAGTTCCTTCACTTCTTCTACTCTGGAATGAGCCTTTACGGCTTCAGAGAGCGCCTTCAGTATCTCTGGTAGTTTCTCCAGCGTCTCCATAACGTCAGATTTAGAACCGCTGAGTTGAACTTCGCAACTTCCTATCTTTATACTCACCGAGAAGTTATCAACCATTATCCTTGCATCTCCTTAAGCTTTGGGATTATGCATTTCCTCACTTCAATCAAGCCTTTTTGAGTTATCCGATACTTACCCCTCTCAACACGCTCTACGGCTCTACTCTTCACTAAGGAGGGAAGCTCGTTTCTCACGGTCTTAACAGCTTTTCCAATCACACTGCTGATCTCCACAGGCGTTAGAGAGGCGCTCGGTAGTTCTGTGAGTTTCTCACCAACGTACGCTCCCGCCAGAGTCAAACAGATAGTATCGCTAATATTTGATTTTGGTGCTTTCAGCAGGATTTTCCCGTCCGTAGTGAAGAGAATTATGCCGGTTAAGTCCTGAGC
>CAZOCN010000135.1:0-3620 GCA_964578315.1 uncultured Candidatus Bathyarchaeia archaeon | reverse complement strand
ATACTTGTAGCGTAAGCCGTGCCCTTATAGAAATGGAGATCTTTTACTATTGGGTCGTAGAGGTGTAGTATTTCTTTAGGCCATAGGAATTCACAGGGCATCAAAAAGCCAGAGCCTACAAGTTGACTCATAAGTTCCATAGGGCTATAGTCGACTATGTCGATGGCGTCAGAGTGTGCCGTAAGAATTGACAGAGTCTTCATCCACAAGCTCAGTTCTTCCATCGCTATAGCTTCAACGCGTATTCCAAATAGATCTTCATACCTGCACATAGCCTGCTCGATCGCTGGGTCACCTGGTAAGCCTCCGTAGTTCAGGAAGGTTATCTTCTCGACGCCTTTGACAGCTTTTTCCCATCCTTCAGGTGGAACGTACCCGCCTATCGCAGCCATCCCCTTTTTTCCAGGGAAATTATCTATCAATTCAGGAAAGCGCTGTATCCAATGGTCAGGCATTTTCCCCACTTCATAGTTAGTCAACCTCGTTTCCCAATCTGGCTTATCCCACTTAATTAGTTCGTAGGCCTTCGGTGTAGCAGTGGGTGTAGGTGTCGGAGTAGGAGTGGGTGTGGACGTAGGCGTAGGAGTAGGAGTGGGGGTTGGTCCAAGTTGACTCAAATAATATGCGGCTCCGCCGACAGCAGCTACAGCAACAGCGCCACCAGCTGCCACTACATATTTTCTTCGGCTAACCTTCTTCTCTGAAAAGAAAACCACTCTCCTGGAGAAGGTGTAAAGCTTGTTTTCCTTAAAAGTTTTTTTATTATCACCGTATTAGTAAAAAAGCTTATTAGAAAAGTAAGGAAGTAGTTTTTGTGGGGAAGGTTTTGGCTAGGGTTGCTATTAAGGGTTTAACGAAGACTTTTGGTGAGACTGTCGCTGTTAAAGATTTAGACTTAGACATTGCGGATAGGAGCTTCGTTGTTCTTTTGGGGCCTTCCGGCTGCGGTAAGACCACTACGCTTAGGTGCATAGCAGGCTTGGAGACTCCTGATAAAGGTGAAATATACATCGGAGACAGACTTGTGAACGACTTAGCACCTAAGGACAGAGACATCGCTATGGTCTTTCAAAGTTACGCTTTATATCCGCACATGAAAGTCTTCGATAATATAGCTTTCCCGCTTAAGATGCATAAGGTTCCTAAAGCAGAGATTAAAGAGCGGGTTTACAAAACTGCTGAACTGTTAAGGATTAAGCATCTCCTGGACAGAAAGCCTAAACAGCTCAGCGGAGGAGAAGCACAAAGAACTGCGCTTGGTAGAGCTATAGTGAGAGACCCGGAAGTATTCCTAATGGACGAGCCCTTGAGCAACTTAGACGCTAAACTACGCGTCTACATGAGGGCTGAACTGAAGAGACTCCAGAAGGAACTCGGTGTAACAACAATATACGTCACACACGACCAAGTTGAGGCGATGACAATGGCCGATAAAGTAGCCATAATGAACAAGGGTGTTCTACAGCAACTCGGCAACGCAAACGAAATCTTCGATCATCCAGCAAACCTATTCGTCGCCGGCTTCATAGGAAGCCCACCAATGAACCTTATAGACTGCACCCTTACCGAGAAGGGCTTAGATGCAGGAGTCTTCACTCTCGCCGTCCCAGATGAAATCAGAGATTTGATAAAAGAGAAAGCCTCTGGACCCGAGTTGATCCTTGGCGTTAGGCCTGAAGACATCTCCCTATCAAAGAAACGAACTTCCGAAGCCGTAATGAAGGCTGAGGTTTACGTTACGGAGCCGTTGGGGTCGGAGATAATAGTTGATTTGAAAGTTGGCGATGAGATCGTCAAGGCGAGGGTGGACCCTGACTTCGTAGTGGGCCCCGGCGATGAAGTCTGGATGTTTATCAACAGAGATAGAATGCACATCTTCGATAAGAAGACCGAGAAAGCCATATTCTAGTACGCCGTGATATATTTTGGGGAGATTAATACTCTCTCTTGGAGTACTCCTACTTATTGCTGGATTTGTAACTTATCAAGCTGGTTTTTCAATCGCATTTCACGGAATAAATCTTCTACCGATCCTCCCAGGTGACCTAACCGGAGTTGCTCTAGAATTCACTGGAGGGATCGTGGGAATTATCGGATTCGTGATGTGCTTGTTGAACATCACTCCCACTGGACGCGAGAGAGTCTCACGTGGCACTGGACCAATCCTCAAAGAGAAAACTCCAACTCGCATCTGTAGGTTCTGTGGTGCCGAGATGGATAAGGGAGCTGTCTTCTGCCCCGTCTGTAATAGGGCGCAGGGTTAGCTTCAAACTTGAGATTTTCCACATTTAGGACAGAACGTCGAGTTAGTTGATAGGTCCGCACCGCAATATTTGCAGCTTGGTCCCTTCCAGAACCATCGTATACGACGCACTTTTCCCTTCTCCTCGTAGCGGCGGGCGAAGAAGAGAGCCAATTCGAATAATATGAGCATGGGCACGAAAAGGAGTACATTGCCTTGTGGTGAGCTTCCCGGCGACATGATCATAGCTAGGACTAGGAGAGCTATGTAAAGGTATTTCCTGTTTCTCCGAAATATATCCGTGCCGATTACTCCATATTTAACTAAGAGGACAAAGAATGCGGGGAAAGTGAAGATTAAACCTGTTAAAACGGTTGTGAAGAAAAGGAGGTTATAAAAGTCCATTATGGAGATGATGAGTTCCGCCCCGACAGCGGTGAAGAAGGGGAACATCGACCAGATAAAATAGGGGAAAAGAAGCGTAAACCCGAAGACTACTCCAGAAATAAAAAGAATCGACACGACGGCAACGAAAGGATAGACTTCTCTTCTCTCTTCCGGCCGAAGAGCTGGATCAATAAATTTATAGACCTCATAAGCGAAGACGGGAATTGTTATCGCCAAACCGAAGATAAAGGAAGCGATCACATAAAGTTCTATAGGCGCTGTAAATTGCAGGCCTATAAGCTTAACCTCTGGTGGAAGAACATGTTCCCTTATGGACTTGAGAAAAATGGATACTAATGGCTCGTAAGAATTAAGCGGATTTTTGAGGAAATTGAGATTTCCTGGCATCACCATCATAACAACTGTTGAGACAATAAGTGTTAGAAGGACTACTTTAAGACGTCTAGCTAACTCTTCTGTATGTTCTTGGAAGCTCTTCTCAGTATCCTCAGGCATTCATAAACCGCTGCTCCAGTCATGCACTGCCAGTCGCTTTAACCCTCTCGACGATCTCTTGGGAAATCTGCTCCTTTGTCTTCCCCTCAGTAGTTATCCCAAGCTTCTTGGCTGTTTCGATTAGGATGTCATCGCTGGTGCGAGGTGTAGTTGTCTCTGAAGAAAGTTTAGCAGCGTTTTCAAATTCTTTTGATGCCTTATCAAATTCTCCTTTAGCTCTTCCAAGTGCTCTGGCTAGCTCAGGTATCTTAGATGGTCCCCAGAGTATAACGACCACGGCGATGATTAGGATTACTATCCATTCCCAACCAGTAAGCAAAACATTCACCCTACAAAGATTCTAACTATTCTGTTTTTATTTAAATCTTTCTTAAGTAACGAGAAGATAAAAATCTAAAAGTTCAATGATGAAGTAAATTGAGGCCTCTCGGTGGCTTGAGAAAGCATAAAGTTGTTTATAAGTTATAAGCACATT
>CAZOCN010000134.1:0-3621 GCA_964578315.1 uncultured Candidatus Bathyarchaeia archaeon | reverse complement strand
AAATCGTAAATCGTCCTCCAGGGCCTCCCTAACGGATTCAAGTTTTGAGAAAGCGTCAGCGTATTTGGGAACCACTTCTGGATCGTCACATATTACCTTTACAACCTCCATAGGTTTCCCAAAGAACTTTCGATTAACGACTTCAACCTTGAGTATGTGAGGTATGCCGGCTTTCGCTCCTTCAACTTCTGCCATAGTATCTTTAATGCTCAAATCACTTTTTGGAAGTAAGTAGAAGTAGGGATGGAACTCATGGTCTACGATCATTACGCGCTTTCCGGCTTCATCTATAGCCCAGAGTTGTACTTCGGGTCCTTCTCTACTGGTTTCTGAGGTTATATCTAGAAGCCAGAAATTCTTCTTCATTAACCCTTCCCATATAACTCAAGGAGAAACCCTCTTTTATTGATTTTCAGCCTAGAGGGAATGCAAACCCTTTATTTAATAGTAGACAGTGAAGTTTCACTGAGTGCCAAGGTTGAAGATAATCCAATTTGAAGAGTTCCTCGAGAAGTGGAAGAACAAACGTAAAGATTTGATGTTAACGGTTATACCAGAGACTCTTGATGACCTCTGGCACCTCTTTAATATTATAAGTCGGGAGGACAAGGTGATCGCTCAGACGACCCGTGAATCGAAAGTTGACGAACGCTATGCCAGACCTAAGAAGGGAAAACGGGTTAGGGTTAACTTAGGGATTAGGGTTGAGAATGTGAACTGGGATAGGCTGATGAATTACTTGAGGGTACACGGCACCGTCTACGAGGCGCCTGAAGAGTTGAATGTGAAGGGTTCGCACCACACTATAAAACTCGCCTTAAACAAGCCTCTAAGTATAATAAAGTCGAGGTGGCGAATAGAGGATATCCGCCGTCTAGAGAGGGCTCAGAAGTCAACTGAACCTCCACTCATTGTAGTCTCTATAGATGATGAAGAGTTCTGTGTAACAGCATTGAAGGAGTTCGGCGTAGATGTTAAGGGACAGCATAGAGTCCGTCTTCCGGGGAAACTAGAGATCGAAAAGAGGAGAAAAGCTAAAAACGAGTTCTTCAAAGCAGCTGCCACCGCACTCCTGGAAGCACTTGGCGACTCTAATGGTAAAATCGTAATCTTAGGTCCCGGCTTTGTAAAGAACGAGTTCGTAAGTTATCTTAAGCAACATCATCCAGGTCTAGCCGCCGAGGTCATGGATGTGAAGAGTGTGAATAATTCTGGGTTAGGAGGCATCTACGAGGCGTTAAGGTCTGGAGTTCTCTCGAAAGCCAAGGGAAGGATTAGGATCGCTGAGGAGACGAGGGTGATGGAGGAGGTTTTAAGGAGGCTAGGGAAGGGCAAAGGCGACGTCACCTATGGACTCTCTGATGTGGAAGAGGCTGCTGAGAGAGGGGCGGTTGAGATGGTTCTTATAGCAGATAAAATTCTAAGAGAGGCGGATATGGAGGAGAGGAATAGAATAGAGGAGCTTGTGAAGTCTGTGGAAGAGAAGGGAGGACGATCCATGATTCTCAGCTCTGAATTTGAAGCTGGCACTGAACTTCTCTCCTTAGGAGGAATAGCAGCGCTCCTCCGATACCCACTCTCCTATTAGGGCAGAATCTATATTGCGAGGCGCCTTCTCACAGCCGGATTCCGCTCAGCCAACCTTTTCAGGACTAACTCGAAGGTTTCGTCTGGATGTAATTCTCTGTTAATAAAGACTCCAGTCCGTCCGATTTCATCTCTACGCAGGAGAACCCTCACCCGCTCTCTAACAGTCTCCAGAGGGACATTCAGCAGACGGGACACCTCCTCCTCTCTACCCACAATAGAACTCTCGATGTGTCCTTTCGGCGTGGGCTCTATAAGCATAAGCCTTTTATCTACCCCCGGAACGCGGAGTCTCTTTAAAAGAGTAGACAAGAGCACCTCTCCGGCAAATTTGTAGAAACCTCTTTCAACTGTTCTGAGTTTGACTAGAGGAAAGGAGACAGAGCGGTTCTCCCCTATCTCTATGAGCCCCTTCAGAGCATAGTGGGGTGTGGCTTGGACAACGGTCCTCTTCAGAATCGGGATCCGGGCGTTCTCGAGGGCTAGTTCTATTCTGAAAGAGGCGGGAGGACGAGGAATGAAAACGTCTATGTCACTTCTATCCGATACATCACCTCTCGCGATACTCCCGTAGGTTAAGGAGTCGATCTGGAGTTTCTTGAGAGCCTTCATAATCTTTACAGCTTCTTCTCTTAAGGTACTCAATAGTCTCCAACGTTCCTCACCGTACTCCACTTCCATCCTCTCGCTCATTCTAGTCGGCTTCGCCAACTACGTCCAGCCCTCAAGAAAATTAGTCACCCAATAATATAAGAAAGACCGTGAAAAGGATATTTCGTTAATTAAGGATATTGGACTGAGGGCTAATGCTTAAGTGTACACTCTGTGGAAGGGAAGAGGCAGTCTTCTCACGCCCCTACTCCGGCGAAAAACTATGCCAGAGATGTTTCTGTGCCTCAATAAAAGACCGCGTAAGATCCGCCATATCAACTTACCAGATGTTCGAGTACGACGATACCATCGCGGTAGCCCTCTCCGGAGGAAAAGACAGTATAACTCTTCTCCATATACTAACTGAAATCGAAGAGGAGTTCCCGAAATCCTCTGTGTGCGCAGTATCTGTAGATGAGGGAATCCGCGGATACAGAGATGAAGCCTTGAGAATCGCTCAAAAGACTTGTAGAGAACTCGGTGTTGAGCATAAGATCGTCTCCTTTAAGGAGTTGTTTGGTTACGATCTGGACGAGATAGTCAATATTAGAAAGGGCAAAAGCGGCGGTTTGTCCCCCTGTTCTTACTGTGGAGTTCTAAGGAGAAGAGCTCTTAACCTCGCGGCTCGCGAAGTAGGAGCAGATAAGTTGGCTCTCGCACATAACCTAGACGATGAAGCCCAGACTATGCTACTGAATATTATCCATGGAGATGCCGTGAGGATTGTGAGGACGAGGCCTGCCTCCATAAAGGTTCATCCTAAACTAGTTCCTCGAGTGAAGCCTATGTGTTTAATTCCGGAGCGTGAAATAGCCTTTTACGCCTACTTAAACAACTTCGAATTCCAGACAATCTCCTGCAGATACAGAGGTACAGCCCTCCGGGGAGATCTAAGAGAGATGTTGAACCGACTAGAGGTTAAATACCCGGGAACCAAGTTCACTATTTTCCGTTCCTCAGAGAGAATACGGTCCCTACTGGAAGGCGCTATCAAACCCGTTCAACTCAAAGAATGTTCGGAATGTGGAGAACCAACTCCCGAGAGCCTCTGTAAACCCTGTCAACTGCTCAGAGAGATTAGAGTCTTAGCTACATCAAAAGAATGAGAGTTCCTGGAGATCAATCCGCTGTTCAGCGCGTGATGCCCAGAGCCTTCATCTTCTGTAGCCTCTGAGGATGCCTCTCGAAGTAATCTCGCACAGGCTTCAGGATCTCAGAGAGAGCCTCAGCAACAGCATTCTTCAGATCTAAAGGGTGAAGTTTACCCTTGGCGTAAACCCGTTCCAACTCAGAATACTCATTAAGGGTCAATGACCCTCCATACTTCTCCGGCCTCTCAATCTTCAAACTCCCAAGTTTAGGGAAGACAATAAGCCTTGCAAG
>CAZOCN010000133.1:0-3653 GCA_964578315.1 uncultured Candidatus Bathyarchaeia archaeon | reverse complement strand
TGGTTGAAGTGGAAGGGACTGGAAAGGGTTTCACATGATCTTCTTTGGAAGCGCTGAAGTTTACGGAGATTATGATGGAGTAATGAGTGAGGATGTTATGGATGAGGTTCGATCGATCGAAGCTGTTAATTTGGCGTCTGAAACTGAGACCAGAATTATTGATTTGGCGAAGTGGATTAACGAGCTTACAGGGAACGAGGCTGGGATAGCTTTCAAACCTAGAAGAGACTGGGATAAAGTGATACGAAGAAGAGCTTCTATTGAAAAAGCTAGGAAAATCCTTGGTTACGAACCGAAAATAGACATAAAGAATGGCCTAAGAAAAACATATGAATGGTTCAAGAAAAACTTGGAGAATATAGAAGCTTGCAAAAGATTTTAGTTTATTCTCTTAGTGTCAACATTCGTAAATGGATGAGTTGATTTCTTTGAGGGATAGAGTGCATTATAGATGTATGTTCTCTAGTCTAGAAGAAGCCAGTGAGTATTAGAGGGATGACAAGGAAGGATAAGCCTTTCGTTGTTGCTTGTATTCCAGCCTTTAATGAGGAAGCGACTATAGCCAAGATTGTAATAAAGGCGATGGAATATGTAGATAAGGTTATAGTCTGTGACGACGGCTCAACGGATATGACTGGTGTAATAGCTGAGAGACTTGGAGCCGAAGTAATAAGACATGATAGAAATATAGGTTATGGTGCTGCTCTTGCATCTTTATTTGAAAGAACCCATGAAGTCCGCCCTGACATTGTAGTGACGTTGGATGCAGACGAGCAACATGATCCTAAGTATATACCCGCGCTTATCGATCCTATTGTTAATGAAGAAGCAGATGTAGTGATAGGTTCGCGTTTTTTGAAGCGTGACAAAATCGTCGTTCCATCTACCGCTAGAAAAAAAGGAATAGAAATAATAACAGCTTTAACAAAAAATATTTCATACCGTGAAATCACGGATGCTCAGTCTGGGTTCAGAGCTTATAAATTAGATGTTTTAAAGTTAATCCTGCCTAGTGAGATGGGGATGGGCGCTAGCACGGAGATTCTCCTTAAAGCGAAAGAGAACAGTCTGAGAGTTGCTGAGGTGCCGATACGTATAAGGTACGAGGGGACTACTAAACGTAGTATCTTCTATCAAGGATTAGATGTAATATTCAGTACAATAAAATATCTCTCCATAAGACACCCGCTTATCTTCTATGGCGTTCCAGGTTTAGTAGCGTTCCTTATCTCTATTGTCTTCTGGATCTGGACGCTGCAAATGTACGCAGTAAAAAGGCAGTTAATAACTAACGTAGCCTTGATGGCCATCGCGTCAACTATAGTGGGTCTATTACTCATGAGCACGGCTATTATCATATGGGTTTTGGTGAGCATCCTACGCGAAAGAATAAAATAAGCAACTTATCTTTCGCTTACTGTTAAATATGATCCTCTTAGGTTTCTCTTTATGGATATAGGTGATGTTTTAGAGGGTTACAGAGGAAAGAGAGTTTTAGTTACTGGCGGCGCTGGTTTCATAGGGTCTAATCTTGTAAAGAGCCTAGTGTCAACGGGTTGTAATGTTTCCGTTGTTGACAACTTGTCCAGAGGAGACTTGGAGAACATAAAACCATACTTAAATAAGATCGATTTCTATAAACTGGATCTGACAGATTTCGATAATTGTTTGAGAGTTACTAGAGATGTAGATTACGTTTTCCACTTAGCTTCCTCTGTCGGTGGAATACATTTCATAAAGAGGGAAAACGTTGCTGGTCTTACCCCAAGTGTATTAATGAACAGTAACATGTTGGAGGCTGCCAGAGTAAATGACGTAGAAAGGTTCCTTTTTGCGAGCTCGGCCTGTGTTTACAGAGAGAAGTCTTCTAAATTGAATAAGTTTAAGGAGGAAGATGCCATCCCCGCTAATCCTGCTACTACCTACGGTTGGGCGAAAATTTTAGGTGAAGTCCAATGTAGAGCCTACTACAGTGATTATGGGATAAAGTGTTCCATTCCACGGATATTCAACGCGTACGGTGAAAATGAGAATCTAGATCCTAAATGGTCCCATGTTATCCCCTCGCTCATTAGGAAAGCGATTCTTTACCCGAAGGAGCGGTTCACAGTTTTTGGGGACGGTAAACAGGAGAGAGCCTTCCTGTACGTTAAGGATTGCGTTGAAGGGCTTTTATTAAGTATGGAGAAGGCAATAAACGCGGAACCTGTCAATTTAGGGAGTGAAGAATTAATCTCTATCAGCGATCTAGCACAGAAGATCGCCACCCTTTCGGGTAAAAACTTGAAGATTGAATACGACCCTTCAGGGCCTAAGGGAACTCGAAGGTACTGTGCTGACACAACGAAGATGAGGAAAATTTTAGGCTGGAGTCCAAAAACTTCATTAGATGAAGGGCTTCGCAGAACCTTTGAATGGGCGAGATGGAAACTGAATGTGGAAGGATAAGCACGTGCTAGTTACTGGTGGAGCCTCCTTTATTGGAAGTCACCTAGTCGACGCGCTGCTTAAGAAAGGAGCCCTAGTCACAGTTGCCGATGACTTCTCCAGTGGAAAACTTACAAATCTCGAATATCCCTTGAAGGAAACTTCGAGAGGAGTCTTCGTTTATAACAATCTCAAAGTTCTAAAAGGCGATCTGAAGGATAAATGCTTCGTAAGTTCCGTGATGAAGAATGTGGATGTTGTTTTCCATTTAGCTGCGTTGCATGGTGGGAGAGGGTATATTCACACTCATCCAGCTGAATGCTGCACGAACATGATACTGGACCAGCTTGTTTTCGAAGAGGCCTTTAAGGCTGGAGTGGAGAGGGTTTGTTATGCCAGTTCTGCATGTGTTTATCCGTCTTACCTTCAGAGCGAAACAGGCTCCGATTATCTCCTTAAGGAGGAGGACGCTAATCCCTTCGCTAGGGATAAGGCCTTCGCTGATTTGGAGTATGGTTGGGCTAAGTTGATGGGGGAGATGGCGTTAAAGGCTTACCACAAAGAGTATGGTCTAAAAACCTCTGCTGTTAGAATCTTCACTGCTTATGGTCCAAGAGAAAATGAGACTCACGCGATCATAGCCTTAATCGCCAAAGCCTTTGTTAAGATGGACCCTTACGTCATTTGGGGTTCAGGAGAACAGGACAGGAACTTCACCTATGTTCAGGACATAGTTGACGCGTTGATTCTCGCCGCAGAGAAGATAGAGGATGGAACTCCCGTCAACGCCGGAAGGGATGACAGGATAACAATAAACAGGGCCGCTGAACTCATATTTCGCATTGTAGGTTGGAGACCTAAGCGGATACTTCATGACCTATCGAAACCTCAAGGAGTAGCGTCGAGAGCTGCGGACCTAACTAGAGCTAGAGAACTTCTGGGTTGGAGCCCCCAAGTATCCTACAGAGAAGGTTTCGAGAAGACTGTGGAATGGTATTTTTCAACTAAGGACAGAGACTCCGTTAAGGCTAACTTGAAACAGCTTCTTATAGAGCGTTAATTTAAAGGAATGAATGTTCTCATTATCGCTCAGTATTTCCCGCCTGACATGGGAGGAGCAAGCACTAGAGCATTCAATGTCGCGAAGGGATTATGCAAAAACGGATGCGAAGTTACGGTTGTTACAGCCTTCCCCCATTATCCCCACGGAAAGGTACCTGACTTCT
>CAZOCN010000132.1:0-3691 GCA_964578315.1 uncultured Candidatus Bathyarchaeia archaeon | reverse complement strand
AACGTGAGCTGGGTTTAGACCGTCGTGAGACAGGTCGGACTCTATCTGCTGGGAGGGTTGGTCGCCTGAGGGGAAGGGGTCCCAAGTACGAGAGGAACGGGACGCCGCAGCCTCTAGTTTACCGGTTGTCCGATAGGGCATTGCCGGGCAGCCACGCTGTTGCGGATAAGGGCTGAAAGCATCTAAGCCCGAAGCTGCTCCCGACAAGAGGCGGCCATTCTCCGGCGCTGGGGCCTGGTGACGGGTCCTTGCCGGGGACGAGGGCTCCCATAGAAGATGGGTTTGATGGAGCCGGGGTGTAAGCCGGAAGGTCTTCGGGCCGACCGGTTCAGCCTGCGGCACCCAATCGCCCGAGGTGTCGGGTTGAAAAGGTGTCTGGTGTTTGGGTGATTTTGGTTTGGGCTTCTGCGTGGTGGTTTTCAGGAGATTTTTGCGATCTAGAAAAGATGTTGCGGATTTGAATAGACATGTATGAATTTGACATCTATATCTTTTTCACAAAAATTCTAGCTTTCTCTTCATATTTCTAATTCGACGATTTTTATATACGATCTACAAAAAGGTCTTAACAGGTGAGGGAGAAAACCTTTCGCTACTGATTGGATAGGTTCGGGCATAAGCTCTAAGGGAAAGTGTAATCCTATGGAGAATTGCATGGATACTGTAAAGGCTATGCTGATCCCATTAGTAGCACTGGCGCCCCTCGTTATACTGGAGAATATGAGGACAGTTCCTATGGAAATTCAGCGAGGAGAGGAGTCAAGCGGTAATCTCTAACGTAACCCTTATTCCCCTCCCCAAGTCTATATTAATTTGGCTGGTGAGCCGGTGGACGGCTGCCGGGCGTCTACGCCTGAGGAAACTCCGCCCACCACGCAGAACCGCAACGCCGCAAGGCGTAGGGGGAGACCCCTGGCTCCGGAGCAGAAACGGAACGCCCATCATCGTTTACGATGAGGTGTGCTAAGTCACCGAGGTTGATGCTGGGAGCGGTGAAACGGCCGCCCTGCGGGGTGAAAGGGCAAATAGGTGCCGTTGACCTCTGCGGGAGGCACGGGTAGCCCGTTAAGTCGAATGCCGTCTAGAACAGAAGGCGGGTTACGGCCGGCACACCAGCCTCATCGAAGAGCTATCCTAGATTCTTCTAAATCTTATTAAAACTTCTAGGGTCAAAGAAGGAAAGAACGAAACCTTTTTATTTCTTCTTCGGAAGGCAGTATCTGAAGTTAATTTAAAGGTGGAAAACAGTTGAGTGAAGAATTAAAGGAGAAGTTAGCTGGAATAGGGGCCTTTGTGCCTCTAGTAACCCCCGCTACTCCCGACTATGAGGTGGATATTCCAAGGTTCAGAGAGCAAGTTAGATTCGTAATGGATGGAGGCATCAAGGGGAAAACTGGAGCTCTACTGGCAGCTGGAGGAGGAGGCGAAGGCTACTTTCTAAATGACGAGGAATGGTACGCTGTAATAAAGGCTTTCGCTGAAGAAGCCGCCGGGAAAGTCACAACCATGGCGGGAGTCTTCGAGTTAAGCACGAAGAACGCTATAAGAAAGATAAAATTCGCCGAGGACTTGGGGATAGATCTTATCCAGTTAGCCCCGCCTCACTATGAGAAACCAACAGATATAGAGGTCTACACACACTACAAAATGATAAATGACGCCGTTTCAAAGGTTGGAATCATGCTTTACCACACTTACTGGGCCTTCCCTGAATACTATGAGATGACAACTCCACTATTCAAGAAGATAGCAGAACTAGACCACATCGTTGGCATAAAGTGGGCCTCCGCCAGATTCCGCAACTTCTTGGACGTCCTCTTCGGCTTCCAAGGAAGATTCATTTTCGAGGATAACCAGGGATGGATGCAATTGCTAGGAGAAGCGAAAGGTATGCACGGGACCACAATGTGGATAGGAAACTACATTCCAGAAACAGCGGCTAGACTGATTAAGCTTATACAGAAAGGCGACATCCAGCAGTTCGCAAAGGAGGCTCGTGAAGCTAATGCGTTAAGAAACGCTGTTGCTAGGGAAATCGCCGAATTAGCCTATGGAACTAGTGCTACAGGTGAATTCGGAACCTTAGGTGAAGGAAGCTCCGGAAAAACCATCATGAAACTCGTCGGAAGACCCTGCGGACCACCATTCCCGCCTCAAATAGAACCAACCCCCGAGCAACTTGAAGAAATCAGAGCTCGCCTTGAGAAAAGAGGTCTTCTGTAAGGTTAAGACTGCTGATGCGGTCTTTTCCCTCTTTTTATAACTTCAGTTCCGTCTGTACACTTCTCTAAATCTTTCAAACAGATCAAGGCTAAGAGTTATAGATTAGTTCTCTCCTTAATCTAATTTATCTCTTAAAGGATGTGATTCCGATTGGAGAAAAAAGAGCTGAAGAAGAAGGTCTGCGATGCAATCGAGCGTCGATCAAAAGAGATAATAGAGATCGCTGAGACTATCCTCAAGAATCCTGAATTGGGGTTCAAGGAGGAGAAAACCTCTCAGCTTGTCAAAGAGAAACTAGAGAGTCTCGGTCTCCAATATGAAGACAAGTTAGCCTTGACCGGTGTAAAGTCAAGAATCAAGGGTGGAGCGTCGTCTCCGACAGTCGCAGTTTTAGGTGAGATGGACGCGCTCATCTGTTATCCTCATCCCTACGCCGACCCAAAAACCGGCGTAGCCCATGCCTGTGGGCATAACGCGCAGGTCGCAGGTATGCTTGGTGTAGGTATGGGCTTAGTAGACTCTGGTGTAATGGATTATCTCGACGGAAGCGTAGCCTTGTTCGCAGTTCCTGCTGAAGAATTTATAGAGATCGAGTACAGATTAAAGTTGCGTGAAGAGGGGCTGATCCACTTCATAGGGGGCAAACAGGAGTTAATACGCCTCGGCTGCTTCGATGATGTGGACTTAGCGATGATGTTCCACCTAGCGCAGAATACTCCAGAGAGGAAGGTGATTATAGGCGGAGGCTACAACGGCTTTGTAGCAAAGGCAATAAAATATATTGGGCATGAAAGCCACGCAGGATACACCCCGCACCTAGGTATTAACGCCCTAAACGCAGCAATTATTGGAATAATGAGCATCCACGCGCAGAGAGAGACTTTCAAGGAGGAGGACACAGTTCGCGTGCACCCCATCATAACAAAAGGTGGGGATGTTGTAAATGTCGTTCCAGCCGATGTTCGATTAGAGACTTTCGTCCGCGCGAAGACTATAGAGGCGATCATGGACGCCAATAAAAAGGTGAACCGTGCCTTAAAGGCTGGAGCAGACGCCATAGGAGCGAAGGTTAAGATTAGAGACATCTCGGGTTGCTTGCCCCTCATCCAAAATGACGATATCTCAGCCTTATTCAAAGAGAACGCTGTAGAACTGATAGGTGCCGAGGCAATCGTTGAAGGTGTTCATCAAGCGGCTTCAACAGATATGGGTGATGTCTCGCATGTTATGCCAAGCATACATCCGCATATTGGAGGAGTGAAAGGAACTGCTCACTCCAGAGACTTCATCGTCACAGACCCATACATGGCGTACATAGCGCCTGCTAAATTGATGGCTATGACCGTAATTGACCTCCTATATGATGGTGCCGCAGAAGCAAAAGCGATCTTAAAAAGGTTCAAGCCACTTGTTCCAAAGAAAGATTACACAGCCTTCTGGGAGAAAATAATCACCAAAGAATAAGAGA
>CAZOCN010000131.1:0-3767 GCA_964578315.1 uncultured Candidatus Bathyarchaeia archaeon | reverse complement strand
TGTCTATGGTTATCTTCATGAAAGTTTGAAGTTGCACTCTAAAAGATTTATTGATGAGTGGCCTACAACCGCTGAGATCTTTCTACCTAACGGTGAAGTCCCTAAGGTTGGAGAGATCCTAGTTCAATCAGACTTGGCTGAAACTTTCAGGCGAATCCTCGAGGCGGAGAGGAGGAATCTCCATAAAGGAAGGGAGAAGGCGTTACAGGCTGCACGAGACTATTTCTATAGAGGAGAGATTGCAAGGAAGATTGTAAAGTTCATCCATGAGACTGAGATACTTGATGCAAGCGGTATGCGTAATAGAGGCCTCTTAAGCTTAGAAGACTTCGCTTCATATCGTACAAAGATTGAGGAACCTGTTACGACAAATTACAGAGGTTACCAAGTGTATAAGTGTGGACCATGGACTCAAGGGCCCGTCTTTCTACAGCAACTCAACATTCTTGAGGGATTCGACTTAACTTCGATGGAGCATAACTCTACCGATTATATACATACAGTAGTTGAATCTGCTAAACTGGCTTTCGCTGATAGAGAGAAATATTACGGTGATCCTGACTTCGTCTACGTTCCACTTAAGAAACTTCTGTCTAAGGATTACGCCGCTGAAAGGAGGCGTCTTATAGAACCGGAGAAGGCTTCGCTAGAATTGAGGCCTGGCGACGTCGATTCTATAACTCTTAGTGATAAGGGAAGCGGAAACATGGATTTCGACACAACGCATCTTGATGTTATCGATGGAAGCGGAAATATGATCTCTGCTACACCAAGCGGCGGGTGGATACAGTCCTCACCTATAATTGAAGGTTTAGGTTTCCCGTTAGGCACGCGTGGTCAAATGTTTCATCTGAATCCTGAGCATCCAGAGGCCTTAGCTCCGAGAAAGAGGCCGAGTGCCACTTTAACCCCTTCACTAGTAATGAAGGACGGAAAACCATTCATGGTTTTTGGAACCCCGGGAGGAGATCAGCAGGATCAATGGACTCTCCAGTTCTTTCTTAACTTCGTCGATTTTAAAATGAATCTACAGGAGGCTATAGATGCTCCAACGTTCCACACGCTTCATTTTCCAGGTTCATTCTACCCTCATAATGCACATCCGGGAGTCCTCGCCTTGGAGGATAGAATACCTGAAGAAGTTAGAGACGGCCTAATTGAGAGGGGACATAAAATACAAGTTGATGATGGATGGTCGCATGGACGAGTTACAGCAGTCATGATTGATCATGAGAACTCAGTGATCGTTGGGGCAGCGTCTCCCCGTTTCGGAGTGGCTTACTCGGTGGGATGGTAAAAGCAGAAGATTGCTATTAAAGTGGAATCATATCGCAAACTACATCCTTAAACATATGAATAGTTGCTGGAGCTAGGTGATTAGGGATCAAAGTTCGTTCGATCGATCGTTATTGCAAGGTTTTTAGGGTGTTAGGCTTCGATGTACCGCTGATTGTAACACTTAGATCGCTGATGTTCACGGTCAGATAGCCTTTGTATGTTTTCCAATAATTTGGGGCAAGTTCCTCGTCTGCTATGGAATCTACTAGGTTCTTAAAGGCCGATAGAAACTCATCTCTGTCCTTGGAGCTGTCCCAGACGATCTTCCACATGAAGAAGTAATCGCCGTCGTCCTTGTAGTATGCGAACTTGTCTCCGGCCCATCCCTCCGCGGCGAGCTTCGCCTCTTCTATGGGTATATGTCTTGCCAAAACTATCATGATGAAATGTTCACCAAACCTCTCACTTCTCTTCAATTTCCATCCTTCTACATTCTTAAGCTCAACTGGAACGAAGCTTTCTCCAGCTAAGTATTTCTCAGGATGCATAATCTGTTCGGTGCTTGTAGGCATGTTATGGTATGCTTCGTTAACTTTTTCCCAGCCTCCAGCATCATATAACGCTTTCACAAAGTCTCTACCGTAGATTCCTGGAGCAACCCAGAGCTGCCATAGAGCATCTAGATCCCTTAGGGTGCCGTTACCAGAAGGCGGAAGGAAGCCCCTTTCGGCGGTCTTATTGAACTTCATCAGGAGGTAGGTTTCCTTTGTGAATTCGGCGTCCCCTTCTATGAGGGCGTTCTTCGCTTGTTTCGCATCAAATTCGGCAGGCTCCTCCACCTCGAAGTTTACGCTTTGGAGTAGATGAGTGATTTCGTGTGCCAGTACCTCCTTAGCATTCTCCTCATCGTAGGGGTTGAAGTAGTCTCTTACGAAGTATAGTGTATCTCCAGCTAAGGCGGCCATTATTGTACCCGCCTGGTTCACTTTTACTTCCACGAGGCTGAAGTTTTCAGGTATGAGATACAGTGCCTTGTAGATCTCCTCTTCAAGTTTAACCTCCTCTATAATCGTCTCCGTACTCTTCCAACCCCAGTTCTCCTCCACCCAATCCATCGTGACAACTCGAAAATTAACGTTGTCTGGCGCATCTAGCATCCTTATCTCCGCCACATCCTTAACCACTTCACCAAGCATCGCCTCAGTTCTTTCCACATACTCGTCTCTAGGCGCTAGATACTCTGAAAGGGGCGTCTCTAGGCGCCAAGATGTGTAACTAACTAGTAGTAATACGATTAGGAGGAGATCTAGACATACTCCAAGCTTCCTTCTCAACACCGAAGCCAACCCTTAATCTACAAGATACGGCTAACTAACAAGAAACGTATAAAGGAAATGCTGAGAAGAAAACTGGGCTCTAAACACGCATTAGGAACCTATACTTTACTAGTTTTTAGCTCTTCAATTCTTTGAAGTATCGAATAATTTCTCTACACTTCTCTATAGTTTCTCTTATCCTATCCGGTGGAGGAATCAATATGAGTAGATTAACTCCAGCCCTGTTGAATCGCTCAACTCCTTCTATCACGTCTTCCTCGGTTCCGAAAATTGCAACCTTCTCCACAACTTCGTCGGGCAGGGAGTCCGCAACCTCATATATCCCCGTTATCGTATCGCTGTCGAAGGGGTTTTCCCATAACGCAACAATTTTCTCAGCATGTTCTTTATATCCTAAGTCTTCAAGCAGCCTCTTCCTCAAGGCTAATCCAACCTTAACCCTCGTTGATAAAGCCTTCAAGGCTTCCTCTTTACTTCTCGCGATGTAGCAGAAGGTCATTATCGCACCCTTAACTTCGTCTTCCCTTCCAAATTCTTTCGCCCATCCTTTAATCTCTCTGAAGCTCTTCTCGTAAGTTTCCGGCGATTCAATCCATGGCAGCCAGTAATCACCGAGTTCAGCTGTAATCTTCCTCAGTCTTGGACCATAACCTCCGACTATTATAGGTGGGTACTTCTGTATTGGGTGTAAACCGAGGAGGCCGTCTCTAACCTTCAGGAACTCTCCTTCGAACTCTAGTGGATTATCTCTCGTAGCCCTCCATAAACCTCTAATAACTATTAGTGCCTCCCTAAGCAAGGTTGCTGGTTTTTCAAATTTAATGTCAAGTAAGGGGTTAAATGTGAACCTTTCACCAGCACCCATTCCCAACCTCGCCCTACCCTTTGAAATGATATCTAGAGTTGCAACGATATGAGCTATGGTTGCTGGGTGTCTTCTCAGGGAGTCTGAAACACCCGTCGCTAACTTTACATTTTTAGTTTTCATCGCTAAGGCGGAGAGTAGTACGAAGGCATCCCAGGCTGGTTTACTAAGGAACCTCTCATCGAAGGGGTGGAATAGGTGATCTGGCACAGAGACGTGGTCAAAGCCGGCTTTTTCACAGAGAATCGCGTCTTCAATCGCACCGATGGGATCTCCATATTTGATTA
>CAZOCN010000130.1:0-3780 GCA_964578315.1 uncultured Candidatus Bathyarchaeia archaeon | reverse complement strand
AGGAGACCGTGGACTCGGCGCTCACTCCACCCAGGATCCCGATCCGTTTCATCGCGACGCCTAGATTAGCCGCTCCTGCCAATTGGGGCAATGCACTGTTTAGTCCTTCCACACGAGCGGGGCTTCGAGGCTAGATGGTTAAGGCCGGATCTCTCGGCTGAAGGGTTGTTTACCTTAATTTAAAGCCCATTTGTGGGTGGGTTATGCGTGGGATGTAGGGCCCCATCGGCGCACCTCCTAGGCACATGAAGAAAACCTTATCCAGACCATCACTTCTTGCAAACAAAGTCACAACCCCTGAAGGCCGACACCATCCCGGTGGACGTCCCTGGATGAAAAACACGCCGGAAAGTTAACCCGGGTTCTAGGAAAGTTCGACCTCTTCTGGAACAGCATTTCACCTTCGAACATCTCTCGAAGGGGCCACTGACTCCACGCACCACACGTCCACCTCACAACCATACTACCACTTTGGACCTGGCCGTCTGACCTATAAATCCGGTGGTAGGCCCCGCTGCTCTCTATCTAGCTCCTTTTCTGATCTCATTTTGACTTCCGCGGATAAGGTTTCTAATATCAGATGCTGCTTTTGGGTTTAAAGAATACCGGCGCCGACCATGCCTAATCATGAAGCCGAGCCTTACAAACTTCATAATTGACGCTGTTGGGTTACTCGACCCTTGAAGGTAGTTTTTTTGAAGCTCTGTGTCGGACAGAGTTTTTTTACCCCAAAAGCCCTTCTTTGCAAGCTTTCTCAAACAGCGAACCTCGGCCGCTTCTAATCCCTGTTCCTGAGGCTGACCAAGTTTGACACGAACAACAGACCCTGTCTTACAGGTATGCTCCCGAGTTTCTACTCCGTATTTCCCAAGCATTTGCCTTAAGGTTGCTAGTAAACCTTCGTTGATAACAGGGTAAACACTGGAAAAATCCTCTACTAGAGAAGCCAGACACATTACAACCTGCAGGGGATGCATATCCAGATCTCTAGCCGCCTCAACTAATCTATACCCCTTCATGGCGGAGCAGATCCTCCAGTTGAGGAGGTAGCGATTTTATACGAAGCGTTAGCGACTCCCCTTCCTCAAGTGGCACAGAAATCGCTCCTCCAATGATGTTGGTTTCCGGATTATTGAATGCCGCGATCACCCACCCAACGGAACCAACCTTTAGCAAACAATCTGGAGGAGCTACCGCTATAGTCTTTGCTAATGACCATCCAATCCGAAGCAGTAACACAAGATATGGCTCTGTATGATCTTCGTTAAGTAGAAACCAGTCATTCTTGTTTATTGGAAGAATAACTGTGATTGTATTAGACTTTGAGTCGTGAACCGCATAAAGCGTTTCTTGACTAATCGAGTCAGGTCCTAGGGATTCAACTTCTAAACTGCCAGGGAATCGCTTTTCAATCTCCTGTTCAACTTCTCTTAACAGACCTTCTAAAATCTTCCTGTTAGCCTCTATCCGTGTTTCCCCAAGAAGTTTTCTTAACTCAACCCTTCTCTCCCATAAAGACATGACAGCTGGATCGCGATGTCTTTCCTCTTCAAGTTTTCTACGCATGGCTCTCTTTTCGGCAAGATCTTTGCCTACTGCAGCCAACTTTTTTAGCCTGCTCCGTGTTCCTGAAAGATATGCCTGGAATGCTTCCCTTTCTCGTTGGCGGAGTTCTTCTCGTAGAGCCTTTCTTTCTTCAACGGCTTCCCGAAGTAAAGCTTTTAGATCTGCTATTTGTTCGGTTAGTCTCTCCTTATCGGAGCGCCGTCTTTCCAGTTCCTCCTCGACAGCGGTTAACTCGTCAACGATTTGCGGCCGCTCTGCCTCCAGGTGGTCCTTTTCCTCTTCTAATTCACGCAATCTCTGCGCGATAGTATCTAGTTGCGTTTCAAGCTCCTTAACGCGCGCGGTTTTTTTAGTGATTTGCGTTTGGACATCTTCTAATTGCTTTTTATAGGCCTTTAATTTTTTCCCGAGTGCCGGCACACGTTCATGATTAAGTTGATCCAAACCTCTTTGTATGTCACCCGTCTTTTGTCTTAATAGATCATAAAGCTCCATGGTTCAGAACTATATTCCTACCTCCTCAATTCTGGCCACGTACCATAGACAGCGTCTTCCAAATGATCACATCCTACAACTGTCACGCCCTCCAAGCCTTCCAGGATCCAAGCATTTGTCTTTGGGCAGAATACTCTCAGGGGAGGTTGCAATAACCCCTCGTCAACTGCCTGCCGCAATTCTTCTGCTAGGGCATCGGGAACATCTCTAACCCGCCTCTGCAAGTCTAGCTCCCCGAGGTAGATGTGGTGTAACGGCACCTCTTTTTGGAGATAAGATGACAACAAAGCCATAGCCAACGGTAGTCCGAGTACCCTCCGGAAAGTGAGCTCGCCCGGAAGCCGACATTGGATGGTAAATGACAAGTCCTCGATATCGATATCCTCAAGCTGGCTTATGCAACTAAGGAGCTGCTCGATTTCCTTCTTGGGCAATCCGGGTGCAGTTATTTGCCCTCTCTCTCCATACCGAGGGAGTGAGACCGCGGCCTGAGTCTCAACGTTTGGATAGTTCTTACCCAAGAAGCTGCGAGCAACAGAGCTAACTGTTTCACTGTGGGGAGACACTCTTAACTCGGTCGTGCTAGAGTCCATCTCGAGAGGAATAGGCTTAAACCGTGCTGGTCCAAATCGATTCTTGGGCACGAAAAGGGGACGATACGTTAGAGCCCTTCTCATATAAAGTATGCAGTCTACGTTATGCTCCAATGTCTTTGGGCCTGCAATTCCGCCTCGTTTAGTTACGTGGCCGACGAGTAGAATTGTTATTCCTTCTGCCTTTGCACTGCGGCAGAATTCGTAGATATAGTTGTATTTTTTCGTCGCTGCAGAAGGCATTCCCTGGCCTTGTATCGAATCCAATACAATAAGCGAGGCACCCTTATATTTGCCTGTCGAGCTAATCACGTTGTGGGCCAAGAAAGTGGGTAACTGAGAGGTTTCATATCGCCATTCTTCAGGTTCAACATTTCTCATTGCGCGTTCTCGTGTTTCCAAATCTGTTTCGGAAAGAAGCAGCATAGCACGATTCTTTAACTCAGCCGCCGATTGTTCGGTTAGGAGATAGACGCTCTTGTTACCCTGTGATCCAAGATCCAATGCAACCTGCAGCGCAAGAGTCGACTTTCCAATCCCTGGCTCCCCTGCGATGAGATAAATGCCTCCTCGGACAAACTCTGTAAGCACGTTCCTGAACCACCTAAGACGATCTGTAAGAGCAAGACTTTCGTGTTTAACACTTTCTACACCTAGCAGCCCCTTCTCATTTACAGCGCTTGTTTGCTCCTGAACCATCGTAAATGCACCCCTACATTGGAAGATAGCGCTTTCCACATGAGGGTGCAAGGTTGCCTAGTAACCTTGGGGGACAAAGGGATACTCTGGTTGTTTTCGGCTCCGCATTGGTCAGGGAGAGACTTGCAGGTCAGGGACCGTTCTTACGTGAGGTTAAAATCTTTTTGTGATTCCCGTTGCCGCCCGGCCACCTTTTGGGCCGCTACATCGAGGTCTTGCCCCGCTGTCCCCAGTAATTGTCTCTCCTTTAGGGCTAATGAACGAAAGCACCAGGGAAGCTAAGGCTGTAGCCTCCCTGGTGTCCCCGAAGAGCGTAAGGAGCACGATCCTACGCCGGGGGCTTAAAGATAGTGGAGTCTCCTAAGGCACCGCCCTTCGGATAAGCTAGGGATGATGGGTTCTGCTAGAGCCTGGCCGGCTTACCTTA
>CAZOCN010000129.1:0-3812 GCA_964578315.1 uncultured Candidatus Bathyarchaeia archaeon | reverse complement strand
GCTTCATAAGGAAGAGCTTCACTGACAGATTTGGTTTTGAAGGTCCTCTTAATCTTCCTAGAACGATCTATTGTATCAACAGATTCTGTTCCTCCTCCAACATCCAGCTGGTAAGTCTTAGTTATCCTTACACCATTTGTAGCTAAAATTCTGAGCATCGCCTTATGGATAGCTGTGGACCCCACCTGATTGATGAGATCGTCTCCCACGACGGGAATCTTCTCCTCCTCGAATCTTCTACTCAAAGATGGATCTCCAGCGATTTCTACAGGCGTGGCGTTCACATAAGCGCAACCCGCCTTCAAAGCCTCTTCAGCATACCATTTGGAAGCCTTTACGGCGCCGCTGGGTAACAAGTTTACCACTATCTCTGCTCCGCTTTCTGAGAGTACGGTTGATACATCGGAGGGTGGGGAATCGTCCGTTTTAATGATCCTCTTTAACGCTTCTCCGAGGCCATCTAGGATCGGTCCTTTCTCTACGATGATTTCGGTCTTCGGGACGGAGCCAAATTTTAATGTGTTGTTCGGCTGAGAGAATATAGCCTCGGAGAGGTCTCTTCCAACCTTTCTGGAGTCCACATCGAAGGCTGAAACGAATTCTATATCTTTAGGGTGATAACCTCCCAATAGTAGATTCTTAATTCCTACAGCCTCCTCTGGAGAAGAGAAATCCCTGTAATAGTAGACTCCTTGAACTAGAGCTGAAGCGCAATTTCCCACTCCTACAAGGGCTACTTTAATCTTCGACATAACCTACACCATCAACGCTCTCGCTCAGATAAGGTAGAAGGGTCTATTTGAAACTTACCTCGTTAGGGTCCACAGCCCCAAAGCACTTCTTTTATTTATTGGAAACGTTGTAAAGTTCTGTCAAGGCAAACTCGAAGGAATGGGACGTTCATGAAGGCTTCCGACAGATACGAAAGAGTAGTTGAATTAGCGAAACGCCGAGGCTTCTTCTGGCCATCGAACGAGATCTACGGCGGAGTAAGTGGCTTCATAACATTCGGTCCCTTAGGCTCCATACTGAAAAGGAACATAGAAGATAGATTCAGAAGATTCTTCCTCTGGAGATTAGGTATCTTCGAAATAGACACGCCTCTAATAACGCCTGCAAGGGTCTTCGAGGCTTCAAGTCACGTGGAGAGCTTCAGAGAACCGATGTTGGAGTGCCAAAAATGTCATAGAAGGTTCAGGGCGGATCATCTACTACGTGAATTAGGGGGGATATCAGAGACGGAAGCGGAGAAGTTAACTCTCAAGGAGATCGAAGAGCGGATTTCGTCCCTAAATATAAAATGTCCTGAATGTAACGGAGACCTTGGAGAACCGAAATACTTCCTCACCATGTTCACTACCACAATAGGCCCTTACGAAGGCGACGTTGGATATGGACGCCCAGAGGCAGCTCAAGGCGTCTTTACAGAGTTCAAACGCCTACAAGAGTATGCCCGTGGTAAATTACCCTTCGGCGTCGCCCAGATAGGTCGCGCCCTTCGTAACGAGATATCCCCGAGACAGGGTCCCATCCGTTTGAGGGAGTTCACGATCATGGACTTGGAGTTCTTCTTCGACCCAGAAGAGCCTCAGTGTCCACTATTGGAGGAGGTTGAAGATGAAATCCTCCGGATCATCCCCGCTGAAACAAAGCGTCAAGGCTCCTATGAGATAACTGAAGTAACCGTTAAGGGCGCCCTCAAAGAAGGTTACGTTGGGAATGAATGGCTTGCTTTCTTCATGGCTTGGGGTAAACGGTTCATGCTCGACCTTGGTGTTCCCGGTGAAAAACAGAGATTCATAGAGAAGCTGGAATGGGAACGCGCCCATTACTCCTCTCAAGGTTTTGATCAGGAGGTCTATCTGGAACGTTGGGGGTGGGTGGAGGTCTCCGGCTTCAACAATAGAACAGACTACGATCTAGGGAGGCATATGAAACATAGCGGGGTTGACATGACGATCTTCAAGGAGTACAAGGAACCCCGCGTCGAAGAGAAGACTGTAATAGAGCCGGTTATGGCGACGATCGGACCAGACTTCAAATCTGACGCAGCAGAAATCTCCGCTCTCTTATCTTCCCTAGACCCTAAACCTCTGAGAGAAGCCTTCGAAAGTAGAGGATACTACGAATTAGGATCTTACAAGATACTCCCAAAACACGTTAATATAGTGAAGAAACGATTTGAAAGCAAGGGACGGCGCTTTATCCCTCACGTTATCGAGCCGAGTTACGGTTCTGATCGCCTCGTTTACGTGGTTTTAGACTACGCTTACACGGAGAAGGAGAACCGTGTAGTATTGAGGCTTCCCATAGATGTGGCTCCTATACAAGTCGGCGTTTACCCCCTAGTTGATAAAGATAACTTACCGGAGAAGGCGATGGAGGTCTTCGTAACTTTAAGGGATGAAGGTTTCCGGGTGGAGTACGATGACGCGGGTTCCATAGGGCGGAGATACGCTAGAGCAGACGAAATCGGTACTCCTATAGGGATAACAATCGACTATAAGACTTTAGAAGACGAGACTGTGACGCTACGTAATCGAGACACATGGACCCAAGTGAGGGCTGCGATAACAAGTTTACCAGAGCTTCTACGCGATTACTTCCACGGAAAGAAATCCTTCGAGGAGTTAGGTGAACCCTTCCAATAATCGTGGTGAAGAGGCGCCTCATCCATTATTTTTTATAAGACAATTCTAATATTAATCAATTGAAAACAGAAAGGTTTTGGAAGGGGCGTCTCGTGGTATTTCCGGCTGAAACGGAAGAGCGTGTTAGAAGAAGGGCCTTGAGTATCTCTCAAGAGCACTTAAGGAAGGTTGTTGAGATGATGCGGAAGGCCACTCAACTTATAGAGGCCTTCATAAACGAAGATCGGAAGGCTGTGGAATCGGTAAGTCATGAGATTATGAAACTTGAGGAAGAGGTTGTCACAGCTAGACGGATGGTTTCGCAGGAATTGGCGGAGATAGGCGCCATATTGCTGAGTCGGGAAGACTTCCTACGCTTCACTTATATGTCCAACGAGATCGCTGACTTCTGTGAAGGACTAGCCTTTAGGTTAATAGAAATTCTGAATATGAAATGGTCGATTCCGCCTGAGATCAAGGCTGATCTGGCTAAGCTCACTGCAGCGGTCTTCGAGACGGTTTCTAGATTAAGAGAGACGGCTATAACACTGAACTTCGACTCCTCAAAGGCTATTGAGAAGGTAAAGGAAGTTGAAGCTGCGGAGAGAACCGTTGATGAGATTTATAGAGTTCTAGAACTCAAGATAATCAAGAGTAAGATGCCTATTCCTGCCATTCTTCTTCTGAGAGAGGTTACTCAGCTCCTAGAGGACGCGGCTGACAAAGCGGAAGACGCAGCAGATATAGCTATGATTCTCGCGCTCAGCCTGTGAGGAGATTGGTGAGATCTAAGGTTATAGAGGCGGAGTTTATAGAGAACTTCCTCGTTGTTTGGGACTCAAGGGAAGGGTCTCGTCTTTATTCCCTCGGCTTCTACGGGAAGCCCATCGGCATTCCTAAGCCTAAATCTGGAGAGTTCAATGAGCCTTTAATATTGGATCTTATGGAGGGCCTCTACCTCGTCGAGAAGAAGATGGTAAGGGTTTACGAAGGTGAAGAGAAAGTTCGAGTTGGAGTTAGGGAGCTCAGAAAAAGGGCTCGGAAGCTCTACGAGGAGTTCGACTTAAAATACGCTGTATATAAGGACCTCAGAGAGAGTGGGCTTATCGTTACTCCTGGAATAAAGTATGGATGCGACTTCGCTGTCTACAAGCATGGTCCTGGCGTGGATCACGCGCCCTA
>CAZOCN010000128.1:0-3906 GCA_964578315.1 uncultured Candidatus Bathyarchaeia archaeon | reverse complement strand
CCCGTACGCTATAAGATTTTGCGTGGGGCTGCCGTAGAACAAATTTTGAGTCATGATCCTAGTTTGTTGGATTTGATAGTTAAATGTGGGAGAGAATTGGAAAAGGAAGGTGTTCGGGCGATTGTAGGTGCTTGTGGTTATTTTGGGTATTATCAGAGGGAGGTGGCTGCCTCCTTAGATGTACCTGTCTTCCTCTCTAGTTTACTGCAGATACCGATTATTAAACGGGCGCTTAAGCCTAAACAGAAGGTTGGCGTTATCTGTGCTGATTCTGAAGCTTTGTCGCTAGAGGTCCTAAGAGCCTGTGGAGTCGATGATGCGTCAGATGTTGTTATTGCCGGTGCTCAGGGTTTGCCTGAGTTCCAAAACATTCTGCATTCCACTGGGCATCTCAATCCTCTAAAACTTGATCGAGAATTGGTAGCGCTCTCAAAGAAGCTTGTTGTTGAACATCCGGAGGTTGCTGCAATCTTGCTTGAGTGTAGTGATATGCCTCCTTATGCATGGAGTATTCAGAAAGCTACGGGACTGCCAGTCTTCGATTTTACTACGCTGATTAACTGGGTTTACAATTCAGTAGTGCGGCGTCCTTTCACAGGCTTTATTTAGCCCATCACTTAATTCGTTAAAGCGATTAAAATGATTCTTGATAGAATCTTTATCGGTATATTCAGAATTATAAAGGTGAACTGGTGAAGGTTAAAGGTAAAACGGTGGAAGATTTGGGGATTAATAGCCTTGTAAGGGAGGTAGTTGAACTCAGCCAAATACCACGCATGGTGGAGCTTAGGGATTTCTGGGAGAGGTTCTATTCCCTAAAAGAGCCATGGAAGGTACCTGTCACTGTGGCTGGTTCTGCTTGGGAAACTAGTCCCTTCAACTTTCACGGATGGTCTAGGTTGCTGAATTGGAACATGTTGGAGGTTTTTGAAGATCCGGAGAGGTATCTCAGGTTCATGCTTGAGGCGATGTTGTATAGGTTCCGTGAGTTCGAAGATGATGCTGCATTAACTTCTTCTATACCTATCTCATTCGGGACAGTCTTGGAGTCTAGTCTCTTTGGAATAGAACCTATATTTTGTGCGGATACAGACCCTTGGCCCGGAACCCAGTCTCAAGGTGTGAAGCCGATCATTCAGAGGGAGGAAGATTTAGAAGGCTTAGAACCTCCAGACTTCTACAAGAGTGGTCTGATGCCGCGTGTCCATTACTTTTACCAGAGGATTGAAGAGTTGGTGGGGGATCAACTTGAGGTTGTCTTCCCTCTCTTCGACAGAGGACCTTGGGGAATCGCCTGTGACCTTATGGGAATTAAGAATATTATCGTAGGGGTATTCCGGCAACCAGATTTCATCCATAAACTTATGGATTTCATAGTTGAATCTAAGATAAGATTGCTTAGGGAACGTGAAAGGTTTCTAGGCGTTAAAGAGGACCTGCTTGCAGGCTTAGGGAATGATGAGGTGAATTGTGATTTCATATCCCCACGGATTTACAAAGAGTTCATCTTTCCCTATGAGCAGAAGTTAGTAAATGCTTATAGTAAAGGTCTCTTCTATTACCATAGCTGCGGAAACCTTACGCCGATATTGAAGTATGTCGCTAAGTTGAAGGGTTTGAGGCTTTTACATATAAGTCCATGGACGGACTTCGATAGGGCGGTTAGGGAAGTTAAAGGAGTGATCTTCGAAAAGCGTCTCCATCCGGAGCAAGATATTCTTTACTCCTCCCCAGAACAGATGAGAGATAAAATATCATCAATAATGGAGACTGGAAGAGAGGCGGTTCTGGAGATTAAAGCCTCCGGCCTTGATAGGGTTCCGCCGGAAACGATTAAAGTCTGGATAAAAACTGCGAAGGAGAGTCTTGGAGAAAGAGCCTTAAAAATATGAGGTGCATCTGAAGGATAAATTCTTTAATCGTTATTTCATGTTGAGTGGGGGAGGTGGAAGCCTACAATTATTGAGGAAAACTATTCGGTTAGAGCTTTTAGTTGTTATGAGGGGGCGGTGTTTTAATCCATAATTTAATATAAGGGTTATACATATTTATTTGAGATATATTCTGGTGATATGTTTGGCTCTGGAAGTTACCCGCTCTCGGAGAGGATGGCTTGAGGTTCTAGCCGACATCCTCAAGGTAGCCGATATGGAGAGCGGTGTCAACAAGACCACGATAGTCTATAGAGCCAACCTCAACTTTAAGAGGTTCAAAAGATACTTCGACTTTTTAGTTAGCAGAGGGTTAATAGAGGAGATCCCATTAAACAACGGGTATGTTCATTACAAAACCACTGAGAAGGGCCAAGAATTTTTGAAACGTTACAATCATCTTAAAGGATTAGTTTAAAATCATACTGTTATATCTTCCCTTAGCACGCCTTTACCTTTTTCTTTAATGAACTGGATGAGTTCTTTTCGTTTTAATAGGTAGAATTCTCCGTTCATTTTGATCATGACGATCTCTGGCTTTGGGTTCTCTTCTTCTTGTATCAATTTTCTCAGGTGTGGGTGGATTACCGCCTTTTGGTTTCTTTGATCGTAGACTACGAGATCGTAATCTGAGAGGAAGGTTAATAGTTCTTTGACCGTCTGGTTTGTTGCGTTTAGGTTTTCAGCTATCTCCTCTTTTGTGTATACTTCGCCGGTTTTCAGAATGCTCAAGATTCTGTCTATGGGTGACAACATTATGATCATAGTAGAAGGGTTCTCATTGGATTTAGGGTATTCGAAGGTTAAGTTAGAAGTTTTCATTAGAACATTTGTTTCTGATCTCTGTTTCGTCGATATTTATATGGTAGTTGCCGCCTTAAAGGAGAAAGGCAGATGGAAAATCAGATGGAGAGTTCTATATCCGCCTCTGTCAGGAGGGGATCGTAATAGAAGAGAAAGTAGATATCAGGGCCTTCAAGAGGAGGTTGAGGGCGCAGTGGGAGAACCTCTGGTGGGAGAGGTTCGACGATAAGGTGAGAGCTGAAGGCATAGCTAGTGGGGATTACCCCGACCTCTTCGTTGACAGAGGAACCGTCATCATCGCCACGAGAGATTATAAGCCTCCGAATTTTACAGAGATCTGGGAGAAACACTTGAAGAAGTTGGGTGTTCCACCTGAGCCCCATCCTTCTGTTGGAGGAGTTGGGAAGTTCATTAGAGATTTCATTAAAAAGCAGAGAAGAAGTGCTAAGTTTAAGCCTTCTGTTAGAGAACATACTGGCCAACAGTTGAGGAAGGGAGGTAGAGGCTGGATTCACTATCCAGTTTCTAGAAGGATTTAAGAAGTCTTCCTATACGCTGGCTTTTTTCAAGTTCAATTTTTTAGTTGGTATTTTTATGGGGAAGTATAGAAGTAGGTTTGATATTATAGCGGATATTCTAGAGGCTGCATCTGAGAATGGGCTGAAGAAGACGAACATTATGTTCAGGGCTAACTTGAGTTATAAGCTTCTCTGTAGGTATTTAAATGATTTGCTTGAGGCCGAGTTCTTAGTTAACACTAAGGAGGGGTCGTTCTCCGTTTTTAGGGTCACCGATAAGGGTAAGAAGTTTCTAGAGGTCTTCTACGACTGGTCCCTTAAGAAGGAGCGTATGAGAGAGGCTCTTGAAGAATCTAGAAACTGTAAAGAAGTTATGATGAAACTCTTGAATTCTCGTAGTAATGAATAAGTTGGGGTCCCATAGTCCTTGAGATTAAATAATCGTTTCCATTTATTCTTCATCGCATTGATTTTTATCTCTTTGATTTCTGTTGGGGTATCCGGCCAGTCGGAAAGAGATTTGGTTTCTTCGCTGATTGATGAAGCTGATAGAGCTGTTGTTTCTGCTTATGATAAGGTTTTGGTTGCGGAGAAGGCTGGAGCGGATGTTAGTTTGTTGGCGGGTAAGTTGAATAATGCTTGTGATCTTTTGG
>CAZOCN010000127.1:0-3950 GCA_964578315.1 uncultured Candidatus Bathyarchaeia archaeon | reverse complement strand
CTTCCCGTAAACATCGCGGTCATGCCAGTCGATCATAGTTGAGAGGCCCTTATCATGTATTGTGAAGGTAACAGGTGCGCCTACTCGCGCCCTTTTAGCCCTCTGTTCATCGTCGAAGGCACGCCATTCAGGACCCCTATCCTGGAGTTTCGCAGCGATCACAAAACCACATTCCATGCATACGATCTCGGCAGACTCATAATCCCGCATAAGACGGGAACTACCGCACTCAGGACACTTCTGAATGCCGCCGTGTTTAGGATCAAACTCTCTCTTACCCGTCACCTTCTCCTCTTTCTCCTTCCTCTCTTTTTACGTTGAAGAATAAACAGACTCCTACCAACTAGCCCTTCAGCATCCGCCGATTCAGGCTTCACAGATATATAAGGTGAGTCAATTGGTCCAAAGACATCCAACACAACACCCACTCTCCTCTTATGACCATCAATAACTTTAGCGCCAATTTTGGAAGGCTCCTCTGCCCTTAAAATTAAATTGCCATCTGAACTTATATGAAGTACTTGACCTAAACGGCGCAATATATCTCCTCACAAAATCCTAGGTTCTGAAGCAAAAGGCATTATTTAAACCTTTCTTAGCGTTTACGTTTCTTCTTGGGCTTCTCTACTCTGCGGAGAGACTTAATCTCTTTAGCGACGGCTTTCAGAATAGCCGTTTTTTTCTCGCTCTTTTTTACGGCTACCAACCCCACTCGTTCAGTAGGGGCGATAGGATGGGCTGCGTCTACTCTAATCTTATAATTTAAGCCTAGCCTCTTGGCAGCTTCTGCTACTTCATAAACCCTTGGGGAAGTGGTCGCTATGCCCTTCGGAACTCTTCGTCCTTTAGAACGCGATTTTGTAGAGTCAAAATACGTTGTCCAGAGAATCAGAGTTCCCTTATTCCTCGTAAGTCTTCCCTCTCTCCGGACTTATTTAGTGATTGTGAGTGTTGCGTTGATTACTCCATTCTGCCCTGGGCGCGAAGTTACTCTTGCAGTTCCCAAGGGAGTCTCTATCAAGGCACCCTTAGTTAACACGCCGCGCCTATTGTAGTCTATGTTTGCCGGGTTCTCTAATACGCGTATTATCTCCGTTTTAGTAGTCTTCCCAGTAGATGGATCTGAAATATTAACTACCTTATCGCCGAGAAGCCTAATCTTCTTCCCGCCACCACGCACGCGGACGATCCTAACTTTACGTTCACTTAACTTAGTCTCCGCTGGGAAAGAACCTTTCTCGAATCTTCTCTTCTTTCTCCAGCTCCTCTTCTTTCCTCCTGAAGGCTTCCTTTTTCTTAAGTCTCCATGCCACACAGCCAAATCAAATGCCTCTCTCGATGGTTGATGTAGGTGGAAATATCGAAGAATCGCATATAAGTCTATCTTCGCAACTCCAAAGCACTCTATCGATTTATCAGCGAACCAGAAAAGATAAGGTATCAAAAGTAAAAACTGTAAAATAATTGAAGGTATGTAGAGATTGTAATGGAGTGTTATGGAGAGGAGATGTGTGGAAAAACAGAAGTATTTGCTTCCTAAGCCTCCGCTCCCACCGTTGAGTTTAGCTATAGCGAAGGCGACTGAGAGAGAACTGAAGGGGCTGCCTGTTGTGGACTTCAGTAGCGGCAATGTTGGAAAGCTTCCTTTGAATGAGAAGCTCTTTAAGACGATGGAGATTGAAGTGAATGAGCATCTAAGTGATGGACTACGCTTAATTGCGTCCGCGATAAAGGAGGGTTTGTTGGCTTCCTTTTATCCGAATCCAAAGGGTTTAGGGTATTCCCCCACAGGCGGGTCAGACGCCATAAAGAAGCCTGTTATCCGCTATTTCAGGGAGGTTCACGCCATCCCATTAAAAGAAGAGGATACCAATAGAGTGATAGTGACGGCTGGCGGTCAACAGTCTATGATGGCGTCTCTCCGTTCTCTCAAACCCGGTACTAAGGTCTTCCTTTCAAGGTGGGATTACTCTTTCATATCTGGAATCTTGAAGGGAAGCGGCTTAAGTGAAGTCAGAGTAGGCGTTAACTCAGATCTCTCCTTAAAGAGGGAAGAGTTAGAAGAGAAGGTTGTGGAAGGATCCGTCTTCTATACCAGTATGCCTAACAATCCAACAGGATACGTCTCTCCCTCAGACCTCGAGTTCATTACAAAAATCATGGTTGACAGAGAAGGCGGAGTTATATGGGATGCGCCTTATATCTTCACAATATTAAGGCTTTCACATGATAAGGCAACCTTCGACAGTGCTTTTCTGAAAGAGAGAATAGAAGACTTCAAAAAGATCACTCGGAAGTATTATGAGGATATGTGCGTTCTCTCCAGTATCTCGAAGACTTGTCTCCTTGCTGGATTGCGGTTCGGTTTCGCAACGGCGACCTCTCATTGGATTAGCATTATGAGTTCTATAGTGGGGAGAGAATCCCTCAGCAGCCCTACGCCTCTCTTCGCGATAGGAAGTCAAGCCTTAGCGATGTTCTTAGAACGTCCTATCACTCATGAGTGGCTATGTGAGGTTCTAGCTAATAGGCTAACGATACTCATGGAGGAAGGGTTACCCCTCATACTTCCAAGTAATGGAATGTTCGGTGCCCTCTACACTCTAGTGGACACTAAGGGAATTGACGGCACAAAATTTGCAACCGAACTAGTGGAAAAACATGGGATAGTTACTGTTACGGGTGAGCCCTTCTATGGTGGTCCTGTAGAGGCCATAAGGCTTTCCTTGGTAGCTACGCCTTGGACAGAGGGTGACGTCGAGTTCATTGAAAGCGTTAAAGCCTTAAAGAGAGCCCTTAACCTCTAAACGGGCTTTTTCCCTTCTTATTTTGATATATCGGCTGAGATAGCATTATTCAGGCGTATTACATCTTCGACCTTTAGTTCAACTAGAAGGTCTCTAGAGCCGCCTCCGCAGAATAGAGTATCATAATTGAGGAGTGACTTGTCGATTATAACCCGTATTTTCTTCTTGAAACCTACGGAGGGAGTTCCGCCAGGAGGATAACCGCTTATCTTATCAGCTTCCTCGAAGGGCACTAACCTTACATTCTTAACGTTGAGGGTTAAAGCTGCCTTCTTCAAATGGACTCTCTTGTTTCCCGGCACTATAAGAACAACGTACTCTCCTTGATCCGTAACAGAGACTAAGTTCTTCGTGAGCCTACTCAAATCTAATCCGGCTGCCTTGGCAGCATCCGCTGTGTGAATAGTCTCAGGTTTCCTGATGAACCTGTACCAGACATCGTTACTCCTTAGATAATTCTCCAAACTCATCCCTAAATCAACCACACTTACCTCTCCTTTTTGATCGCCCTTGCAACTACTTCACTTATGTCCAAGACTTCCATATCATCTCCGCTTTCAATTTTCGCTTCTATCAAGTTTATTTCACATGTAGGACAGGCTGAGACTATTGCCTCCGCTTTCGCTTCATGAGCTTCATCTAATTTTCTTTTGGCTAGTTTTGCTGCAATATCGGGGTACGTTACCCTGAGCATTCCTCCTCCTCCGCAACATACCGTGAGGTTTCTGTTCTTTCTGAGTTCAATCAGTTTTAGACCTGGTATCGTTTTCAAGATGTCTCTTGGTGGTTCATAGACCCCCATAAGTCTACCGAGTTCGCAAGGGTCATGGTATGTTGCGGTCATATTGACCGGTTTTTCTAATCGGAGTTTGCCTTCCTTCAAGAGTTTGATGAAGAATTGAGAAGTGTGATAGACCTCTACTCCTAGGTCGCCGATGATCTTCGGATATTCCCGCATAAAAGTCCTGAAACATCCGGCACAAGATGTTACAAGGACCTTAGCCTTAGATCCGCGTATCGCCTCAATGTTATGCTCCGCTAGTTCCTTCGCGAAGTCAGACATCCCTGAGAGGAATAAGGGATCTCCGCAACACCATTCCTCTCCAAGCACCGCCCAGTCAAGACCTGCGGCGTGTAGTATGG
>CAZOCN010000126.1:0-3970 GCA_964578315.1 uncultured Candidatus Bathyarchaeia archaeon | reverse complement strand
ACATATTAAAGGCGTTCCGAAGATAAGTAGAGCCCTAGTAACTGAAGAAGAGCAAGAGTGGGTTATAAGAACGGATGGCTCAAATCTCGCTGAGGTTCTGGAGGTTCCAGGAGTGGACCCAACGAGAACAACGACTAATCACATTCACGAAATAGCTACTACATTAGGCGTAGAAGCTGCTAGGACGGCTATAATAGAGGAAGCGCTTTCAGTTCTGGAAGAACAAGGATTAGACGTGGATATAAGACACGTTATGCTCGTAGCTGATATAATGACAGCCACCGGCGACCTCAGACAGATAGGGAGGCACGGCATAAGTGGTGAGAAGGCGAGTGTATTAGCTAGGGCAGCCTTCGAAATAACGGTTCCTAATATTGTAGAAGCCGCGGTTAGAGGAGAGAGCGACCCCCTGAAGGGAGTTACGGAGAACGTTATAGTGGGTCAGTCCATCCCGATAGGAACCGGATTAGTAGAACTTTACATGTCAACTGTAAAGAAGGAAGATGAGTAACCTTGGTGAATGTTAAAAGGGCAATATACCTCGCGGTGAAGACTGGAAGAGTCTTATTAGGTGCTAGGAGAGCCGTCGAAAGCGTGAAGACCGGAAGAGCTAAACTACTGATAATGGCGGCTAACTGTCCCGAAGAAATTAGAAAGGACCTCGAGTATTATTGCAATCTATCCAGAATTCCGATTTATATATATAAAGGATCAAGCATAGATCTTGGAGTAGCCTGTAAAAAAAGATTTAAGGTCTCAGCCCTCGCAATACGGGAACCCGGAGAATCAGACATCATGAAGCTCATGGAGGAAGGGAATGTCTAGCGGCATAAAATTCACGAGTAAGGAGATGCGTTATATAGCCTTATTCGAGAGCATAACAGGCGCTACAGTCCGTGACTGTATAATAGATGAAGAAGGAAAACGCATCATATTCATCGTCAAAGAGGGAGACGTCGGTATCGCAATCGGGAAGAGAGGAAAGAACATACGCCTCTTAGAACGAATGACTGGTATGAAACATGAAGTCATAGAACACGCAGACGACCCAACTCAATTCATAAAGAACGCTTTGAAGCCAGCGCGTGTAAGAGAGATACGTATAACTGAGCGCCCAAATGGATCTACTTTCGTTGTTGTCTCTGTGTACCCGAAGGACAAGGGTGTCGCCATCGGAAAGAACGGCAGAAACGCAGATCGCCTCAGATTCTTGGCCAAACGGTACTTCCAAATAGAGAACGTATCAATAACTTAACGAGTGAAATAAGCTCTATCGACCATCAAAGAACGTCTTATAACAGAATCCTTTAAACTTTAGTGTTGTCTTTATTAACTTTTACAATTTTATGATAAAATTTAAATAAGAATTATTTACTGAAAATGCTGTAAACTAATGGTTAAGGTGAAGAATATTGTTTAAGTTTGAAACGGAGCAGAAAGTCTTCGATGTTGCTGGAGTTAAAGTTGGAGGTCAACCTGGGCAACTACCTACAGTAATGGTCGGAAGCATATTCTACCACAAAGACAAAATCATTGAAGATGAAAAACTAGGCAAGTTCAATAAAATAATGGCGGAAGAAATCCTGAAAAAGGAAGAGGAGATATCAGATAGAACTGGGAACCCAAGGATAGTTGATGTCTGTTCCGCATGGCCAGAGCCCTTCAGTAAATTCATAGAGTTCGTGGCGGATAACATTGATGGTCCCTTTTCCATTGATGGAACTACTGCTGAGGTTAGAATTGCCGGAGCGAAGTACGTTGCGGAGGTCGGCTTATCAGATCGGGTTGTTTACAACTCGATAACGCCGGATATTAAGGAGGAGGAAGTATCGGCGATTAGAGAGGCGAAAATAAAATCGGCGATTCTGTTAACGTTCAATCCTAGAAAGCCTACCTTGGCTGGAAGGTTGGAGGTAGTGGATAGGTTAATAGAGATTGCTGAAAAGGCGGGTATAGAAAATCGCCTTGTAGATACTACTGTGCTTGATGCTCCAGACCCTGGTCCGACTGGAAAAGCCGTTTACTTAGTTAAGGCGAAGTATGGTCTTCCTGCTGGATGTGGGGCTCATAACGCCATTGAGATGTGGCATAAACGTAGGAAGTTGAGTGAACAGATCTACTTAACAGGTAGTGTCGTTGCAAACGTTCTGCCCATAATTATGGGTGCAAACTTCATGCTTTATGGACCAGTTAGAAGAGCATCTGCAATGTATATTCCCTGTGCGTTAGCGGATGCCTACGTAGCCTACAGTATGAGGCAAGAATATAACATTAAGCCCTTGACGAACAATCATCCATTATTCAGGGTTTTCACAATGGAAACCTAATCTTTTATAGAAATCGAAGGTAACTGCCGAATCCGAGATTGAATTCTGGTGCGGCCGCCGGGATTTGGACCCGGGTCGTCGGCTATCTTCTTCTTTATTAGGAACGGGAGGCCGATGTCCTACCAGGCTAGACTACGGCCGCATATATGCATGCGTAAGTAGAACGATTCAATAAATTTTTTGTTGGGAAGGGTTCTCCTTACGAAATCACTTCGGATAGGATAAAGGCGCTGGAGAGACCTTTAACTTCTTTACAGTGGCACTTATGCTTTTAGGCTTCATCTATAAATCTGCTGGGCGGTGGAATTTCCGGGGACAGTCCTCTTCGCTCTCTTATTTCTTTTATTACGGTCTGGGCTACGTTTTCTGGTGCTTTATCCCAGTGGTCGAAGGTGCACTGCCAGAAAGCGTGGCCTGAAGTGGCGGATCTCATATCTGCTGATAATCCGAATGTTTCAGCGACGGGGATGTATCCTACTATGTTCGTTAAGGCGCCTTTGGCTTCAGAAGAGATTACACGGCCTCTCTTCCGAGTTATCAGACTAGTTACTTCTCCTACCCACTGGCTGGGAACCGAGACCCCTATCTTGTATATCGGCTCTAGGAGTATTGGTTTAGCTGTTAGGAACGTGCCGTATATCGCTTTTCTTACGGCGGGCATAACTTGGGCGGGTCCTCTATGCACCGGGTCTTCATGTAATTGAACATCGACGAGCTTTATCTTAACTCCTCGCATCGGCTCCTCACAGAGAGGCCCAGCTTGACAAGCCCATCTGAAACCGGCGATTATCATTTCCCTCACTTCCCGGAGGTATTGGATTCCCTTCGTCATGTCTAGTATCATGTTTCTGTGCTCATCTATAGACCAAACGCTTTTGGCTTCGTCTGTCGGCCATCCGGCTTCCCTTCTCAAGATCTCGCTTAGGTTCTTTCGGTTCATATACTCGGTTATCTCTCCCTCTTCTATTAACTTAATGACTTTCTCTTCTAGAGGTTCTGCTTGAAGCCAGAATCTATTATGTTTATTCGGGCTCTTCCCCATCGCTACAACGCCCTTGTCGCTCACACTTTCCCTATAAACTACTATTGGACGCGAAGTGACGATCTCTAATCCATAATCCGCCATGAATTTGCAGGCTATTTCTAAGTGGAGTTCTCCCATCCCGCTAAGAAGATACTCGCCGGTCTCTTTGTTTATGGTTGTTATTAGGTTCGGGTCTTCGACAGCGAGGTTGTTCATTATATCGACTAGGCGTGGTAGGTCCTTCGGATGCTTGGGTTCAACTGCTATCGTGACTACGGGCTCTGATAGGTAGCGTATCTTCTCGAAAGGAACCATGCCCTCCTTATGTTTTGTATCAACTAGTGTATCGCCAGCTCTGGCTAGGTCTAGTCCGAGGAGGGCGGCGATGTTCCCAGCCTCTATTCGGTTCACCACCTCTCTGAAGGCGCCCATATACATGGATACCTGTTGAATACGGTAGTCTTTCCTCGCTCCCACTAGGTAAACTTGATCGCCTTCCTCCACTTTCCCTGCGAAGAGTCTCCCCGTAGCCACTAATCCCGCATGAGGGTCTATTTGTGCTTGATTGAAGCAAAGAACAGTTGGCCCGTCATCTCTGCAATTAAGCATCGCCTGTCCT
>CAZOCN010000125.1:0-4007 GCA_964578315.1 uncultured Candidatus Bathyarchaeia archaeon | reverse complement strand
TATAAGCAACGAGAAGGGCAAAATTGTGAAGCATAAAATTGAGTATGGAAGATGAGAAATGGATCCAGTAGACACTTTTCTTTACTTCACATTAATAGCATATTATTCAGTCGCTATCTTTCCTAGACCCACTACAAAAAACATTAGATTTCTAATTGAAAAACCTTTAATGTCACTTGCAGGAACAATTATACTTCTAAACTTGATTTTCAACATCCCCCAATTATGGTTTGGCATGGGTGTAATATGGACAATAAATGCAGTGTCAACTTATTTTGGTTATGTGCAATGGAATTTGACATACAAATCGGATCCCAGCGACGCTGCTCAAATGATGATGTTCGTATGGGATACCCTAATCGCTTTATGTTGCTTCATGAAAACCTAAGAAGGCCAGTCTCTCCTGTTTAACAAATAGGAGTTTATTATACCGCTTTCTATTTTTTCAGAGTCTCTTTTACTTTGAAGGCGCCTAAGCTTGTTATGATCCTCATCACCACTGAAACTAGAAGTCCCGTGAAAACCGCTTTTTCGAAGCCGATTGAAACCGACATGAGACTGGTGAAGAAACCGCCGAGTAGGGAGCCTACACACGTGGTTATCCCTAAAAAAGTGTTGTAAGCGGCTATATAACTGGCCCTCTCTCCCTCAGGGGCTGAATCCAACGCGTAGGTCGTCGTGATCACCATTAAGGCTGAGCGAACAGGTGAAAATAACATGTTTATAGCCAAGAGATGAAACCAAGACGTTGAAAAGGCATAGCCCAAAGGAAACAAAAAGAAAGTTAACTGGCCAGCTATCAGAACCGGTCTCCTGCCGAACCTATCAATAAGAGAACCTATAATAGGTCGCGTTATGGTATCCGCTAGACCAGAGAATGTAGCTATGAGAGCTATCTGCCAAACAGAAGCGTGAACAATATCGATAGTTACATATGGTATGAGAGGCCATGCGAAGGCTGCAGCAAACCAGAAAATAGTATTCGTAGTTAAGAAGACGGCGAAAGGTTTGTCTCTTAAAGAAGAAAACATTTTTCCCATAGACTTTGAACCATTCTCCACCTTCAACTCTTCCACTAGGGTTACCAAGACAGCTCCGAAGATTCCTGAGGCAGCTGAAAGGACGAAGGGTACTGTGAAAGATAAGGGAGTAGTTTCAGCTCCTGAACTGTAAGTCGTAACAGCCACGATTAAAGTTGAAACAACACTTGAAATAGCACCCAACGCCCCTATTTTCCCCAGTAATCCACCGCGAACCTCTATTCTAGTGTAGTCCCCCAATAGAGCGTTCCAAGCAGGAATCGCAATAGACCATGCAATCGACTGAAAAATTACAAGAAACAGAAATTGAAGCGGATCTCTAGTGAGAATAAAACTAACAATGAAGAGACTACTTATAACGTAACCTAGAAAAACAAAAATCCTTTTCCCCCACAGCCTTGTTAAACCACCCCATAAAAATTGAAGCACATTTTGAAAGAGGTTCCTTGATGAAGTCAGAACCCCCATAAGGGCTGGAGGAGTTTTAATAACCGCCGCGTACTGCGGTAGAAAGGACCAAGAGATAGTTTGCGTGAAAGTTATCAAAAACGCGGTTCCATACAGCTGCATAGAGGGCTCTAAACTAGTATCAGCGGAGACAACTCGTTTTCCATCTTCGGCATCTCCCTCTCCCACCAACTAACCTCCAAACTAAACCTCGTAATCTCCACAAATTGATGTAATAAAAACCTTCTATAAAAATTGAATTACATAAACAGTAAATCCATACCGAAAAAATAATTGGTTATCCCCCTACTAAATCATCTAGTCACAGAACAGCGCATATTAGACTTCAAATAGAGGGGCTATACACAATACTCCACCAGAGAACACCCTTTAGGCTTAACCAGAACTCTTATCTCAAAGCTGCACATAAACTTTAGAGTGGGGGATGATGCAGCCGTCCCAGACAGACCCTAGAGGGGGATGAAGACACCCGGTGTAGCAGACCCCAAGAGATAGGCATTCAGTCTCGATTGTTAAGGATTGTACACTATTCTGCCATCCACGATAGTCATTTCAACACTGATCTTTCCTATCTCGGAGGGTGGAACCTTCCGCGGATCATCAGACAAGACCGTCATGTCTGCGAGTTTTCCTTCCTCAATAGAACCGAATTCGTCTTCCTCGAAGGACGCGTAGGCACCGTTGAGGGTATACATCTCTAAGGCTTCGTCTACTGTGAGGCGTTCTTCTGGGTTCACTTCCCTCGCTACAGCTGCCTCAATCCCGATGAGGGGGTCTATGGGTTCAACGGGACAGTCTGAGCCGCAGGAGACCCTCAACCCGCTCTTTAGAAGGCTCTTGTAGGCATTCAAGAATCTGGATCTGGAGGGTCCCACACGGTCCGGAGCCCAGAAATCAGAGACGACAAAATGTGGCTGAATGGTAACAAACACATTCAATTTTACCATGCGTTCAAGTAGAGTCTTATTGAGAACTGTTACGTGTTCAAGGCGGTGGCGGTGATCCCTCCGTATGTCACTTCCTAAAGTCTCTGAAAGCGCGTTTAAGGCCTCTCGAATGGCTCTGTCTCCGATGGCGTGCATAGCTACCTGTAAACCAGCTCTGTCAACCTCTGAAACTATCCTCCTCAACTCTTCGGGAGTGTGAACCATAACTCCCCTTGTTGAAGGGTCATCACTATAGGGTTCTTCTAAAGCAGCGGTTCTAGCTCCGAGGGAGCCATCAACGAAGAGCTTAACCGCGCCTATTCTGAGGAAACTGTCGCCGAAGTTAGACCTTAAACCAAGTCCTATGAGATGAGGCGTGAGTTTCTCAGGGACTAACACGCGGACTCTAAGAGGCAGTCCTTTCTGATGGTAGACGCGTTGAAGAGCCTCTATTTCCTCCGCCGACTCTGTAATCCAATGAAGAGTTGTTATCCCTGTCGAAACCGCTTTAGAGCAAGCTCGTTCTACAGCCGTACATAGCTCCTCCATCTTCAACTTGGGAATCTTAGCCTTAACGAGTTCTACGGCGCCCTCTTTGAGAAGACCGGTGGGCTCTCCTGTCACCGGATCCTTCTCTATAACTCCTCCTTCTGGTGGGTCGGTGTCCTTCGTCACCCCTGCGATCTCTAGAGCCTTGCTATTCACAACGCTGATATGACCGCAGTATCGGGTGAGAATGATGGGGTTGTCCTCTGAAACTTCATCGAGGTCCCAGCGCGTGGGAAACCGTTTCTCCTTAAACCGATCTTGATCCCACCCGAAACCCTGAATCCAAGAGCCCCTAGGTGAATTGGAAATGAACTTTCTCACTCTATCTTTAAGTTTCTCTATAGAGCCCACATGTCGGAGGTTCACCCACCCTAAAGAGAGTCCGAGGGCAAGGGGGTGGCAGTGCGTATCTACGAAACCTGGGATGAGAGTCTTACCCTCAAGGTCTACGACTTCGGTTTTCTCTCCTACTAACCTCTTAACATCGGAGTTTTTTCCAACCTTCACGATTCGGCCGTCTCTCACGGCGACGGCCTCTGCATCTTTGACAGTTCTACTCATGGAGATTATGTTTCCATTAAGAAGAACTAAATCCACTGCAAAAATGGAATTAATCATAAGAATCTCCTTTTAGGAAGAAAGATGAGATCAGCGTCAGTGGAGTAAGTCCAGAGGGGGTTTACCTGAAGGTACGTCTAACACCCCTTCCACTCCAGTTCTGCCCAGCTTTCCTCTGGAGGATTATCCGCTTCTCATAATTGCGACGAGCTCTAAACCTTGGAATAGAGCTTCGCCTCTCTTTAGCCTCTATCTTTGGAGTTTGGGAACGAACTTTCCCAGCCTTCGTCAAAGAACCGTGAGTAGGCATTCTCTAATTCACCCTTTACTAAAAGCCTCCATAAACCCTTTTAAGTCTTTTGTGGATCACCCCGCCTAATAGGATGCAATTTATCCTTTTTACAGACAACAATATAGTCTTTCAAGTTAACATCGTCTATAAACTTCAAAGTAATCAAATCATGTT
>CAZOCN010000124.1:0-4031 GCA_964578315.1 uncultured Candidatus Bathyarchaeia archaeon | reverse complement strand
GGGTTTAGGGTGTCTGTTTTTATTGGGCTCTTGTAGTCTTTGACCAGATCTCCATGAGTTCGTCGTAGTTGTCAAAGACTTCCTTCAGTATGGGGATATAGAGCTCTTTTTCCTCTTCATTAATGTACTGGAACTGGTACTGCCCGATATAAGGCGAGGGCTCTCCAATTCTCGTTATGAACTCTATGTGCATGAGTGGATCCCCTGCCCTTATTGTTATTGGGGCTCTCTCATTGCTGAGGTTGACCAACTCCAGAGCCAACCTCCCAAGGAATCCGCTGTGAACCTTAGCTGCGTTGAGGAAGGAAAGACCCTCCCGCCCATATTTGCTCTTAGCCGTCAAATGAGCCACGATATTCGGAGGGGTGAAGACTATCTCCTTGGAGATGAGGTTTCTATGCTCCAGGTACTGCAGGGTCACCGTCTCCTTCACGGTTAGAACATACCCGTCCCCATCCAGTAGTCTCTCATCGAAGGGATGGATGACCTTATACTTTTGAATGAGCTCCACTACCCTATCTCTACCTAATATACACAATCTTCATTCCTCCCTTTACTCTCTAGAGTCTAGTAAAAGATAAGTTCTTTTGAAAGAAAAACTTCAATCAATCTAGTCATTTCACATTCTACTTGAAAGGAAAGTTATTTCTAAGAGCGCTATCTCTTCAAAGAAAAACCTCCTTTTATCCATCACCTGCACGGCAAAGCCTAACCTATCGAGCTTTCTTATGGTTTCGTCTACATTCATCAGGGAGGACTGAACAAGGAGGGCTCTCCCACTCCCTTTAAGGTGCCTGCCTAGCTCCTTTATGAAACGGTCTGTTAAGGCTCTCCCTGAAGGACCGCTAGACCAAGCCCTATCGATCATAGAGTTCCCTTCACAGGGTTCAGAAGGGAGATAGGGCGGATTGAAGGTTATAAGATCGAACTTCTCCTCCTTCCTGAAGGGTGTAAAGAGGTCTCCGCAGAGAACCTCCACTCGGCCATCAACCTCATTCAGCTTAGCGTTCAGTTGAGCACACCTCACCGCCCTGGGGTTCACGTCTGTTGCGATCACCCTCCTCGCCTTTTTAGCAAGTAACACAGCTATTATCCCACAGCCCGTTCCGACGTCCAACGCTACATCGTCTACCCCTACCTCTAGATTTCTCGCCAATAGGAAGGTGTCGTCGGAGGGATTGTATACCCCGTCTTCAATATGGAGTGTTAAATCTCCGAAGTCAACAGCCTTTACGTCCATACCTGACAATTTCATTTGCCAACCTAGCGATCTCTTCTGGAGATAACTTAAAGGCTCTCCTTTCACTGAAAGGTAAGGTCTTAATTACTTCCTTTATTTGGTCCCTCTCTAATCCCTTAGATGCGAGGAAGGGAACCACAGCATTTCTAACCTTCCGTCTTCTCTGACTGAACAGAGCTCTGACTAACTTAAAAAAGGTCTCTTCTTCCTCTACACGATAACTAGGCCTTCTGGGTCGGAGTCGCACAACACTCGAATCCACTTCCGGCTGTGGATAGAAAGACTCCTTTGGGACCCTCTCCAGTACCTCCACCTCTGCCTTGTAAGAGACCATAACTGTAAGCCTACCATACTTCTTAACACCCACCGGAGCGACCAACCTCTCCGCAAATTCTTCCTGAAAAGTTAGGACTGCACAGTCGAAGTCTCTCTCTAAGAGCCAGAAAAGTATCGGAGATGAAATAGAGTAGGGAGGTGACGACACGACCTTATTAAACTTGGGTATAGGCGCCTTAAGAACGTTACCGAATATCAAATCCACATTCTCGAACTCTTTGAGCTCCTTCTTGAGCGCCTCAAACAGTCTACGGTCAACCTCTACGGCGATAACCTTACAGCACTCCTCCGCTAAAGCCTTCGTTAGAAAGCCTAATCCTGAACCGATTTCTAATACAACGTCTCCAGCTTGAATGTCTGCATAAGAGACCATTCTACGAAGTAGGGACTCTTCAACGATGAAATTCTGTCCCCACCTCTTCTTCGCGAGAAAATCATACTGACGCATAAACCGTTTTACCGTGAATAGAAGGTTTCCCTTCACGTCTCCACTCTTCATTAAATCGATTATGCTCCGTTTACTAAAAGATTCCCTCAAACCCTTTTCTATCGGGGACGTGTGAAGATGGAGTACTTATCCTCTCCAGCTAACTCCTCCAGTATCCTCTTAGCGATTAGTTTAGCCGGGTTAGGTAGATTCACTCTCTTCTGGATGTCCTCAAAACTTTCGAAAGGTTTCTTCTCTCGTTCTTCAATGATCTGCCACATATACTTCTTCCCTATGCCTGGGATAAGCTCTAGAGAATGCATTCTCGGCGTTATCGCCTGCGCTGTGTTGAAGAAGTTCACAAACCACTCCTCCCGCTTGTTCACTATCATCTCTACCACTATCGGTAATTCCATTGTAGCCGTAGTCGTGAGCTCGTTGTAGCCTATCCTTCCTACGATGTAGGTTACCTTATCGCGCCCTTCCTTTCCTACATAAACCCTCTCATAGGCAGAAATAGACACTCCCTGCCTAACGATAGCCTCCAATAACGTGAAGTAATCCTCCCCCACGACTTGTATGAGTCCTCCTCGATAACGGGACCGGAAGCCGGGTTTCCCATGAGGCAGGTAATCCAGAACGTAAGCATACTCTTCATAAAGATGACGTGTCTCTCTTTCCACTTTTTCTTTACTACTCAGAATTTCCGCCCCCTCTCTTTTATCAATCTCTTCAAAAAGCTATTGAACCGTAGCGCGCTCCATAAGAAAGAACTTCTTGAGTATCATAGCGTCTTCTCATTGTCTTCCCTTTTCTTCTATGGTCAAATATCCTATAAGCTTTACTAAAACGGCGTCTCTTCTCGACCTAATTTTGCCAGATAGCTTTGCGTGTACTTGAAGATAAACTCTATTTTTACGTGGTGTCTTCCGTCTCTCTGTTTTCATCTAGAAATTTGAGAATAGCCTCGAGTTTCGAGGTTTCTATTATACGGCGTCCCCCGGCCAAGAAAACCCTCAATTCCTCTATACTCTCTGGCATACAATTTACGATCTCGACGGCTTCGTTCTCTTCTAACTCAAACTTATCCATCAACCCTTTTATTAGGAGCTTCGCTTTCTCCGGTTTTACTTTTGAGAATTTAGAAGCGTAATCTAGAGTTCTACGTTGAAACTGGTCTAATCTCTCTTCCTCAATCGACTCCAGAATCTCCTTTACTTGAGGAATGGAGAGCGTCTCTTCTTTTACTATCTTCCTTGGCATAGACTTCAACTCTTGTAGAGTCTTATATGCTCAGGGCGGGCAATTATTCTTTTAACTTGGTTCCCCATCTTCACGTTTATCAGGTAAGCCTTCCCTCTCCTACTTTCAACGATGCCGATCTTCCCGTGATACCTACGGTGGGGCATACCTTTCTGAACGCTTGGATCGATCTTAACAACCACCTTTTCCCCTTCCTTAAACTCCCTAAGTATCCTTGAAATTCCAATTTTCCCTTTCTCTCGAGCCTTCTTCCTTAACAAGGAACGCGTCTTGTGTCGGAAACCTTTAGATTTCGGCATTTAATTCCTTCCCTCTATTACTTCTAATACATCCAACTCTTTAACCTCTGCTTTTACTCCAGCGATCGATGCCACGCTCGGTTTCGTTCTGCCGTTGTCGCCGGAGACTAGTTCTTTTACGTAAAGCCCGCCTTGGCATCTTATCCTCATCTCAGCAGAGTTGGGTTTCAACCTCTTTATTTTAACCTCATATATGTACTTTTCTCGGACACGGTCTGCTCTTCGACGCGAAACTCTTGTAGGAGTTCTCTGGTAAATTATGGTGTCCGTAAGGTTCTCTGTTATTGCGTTTAGTGTCTCCTCTGGAACTGCACGGTCGAACTCAACAATCGCTCTGTAAAGTTTCTCTGCAGACTCCTTCTTCTTTAACTCTCTGACGGTGTCTCTGTCGACGAAGTGGAGTTTCAGAACTTCCACCTTTCCCTCCGTATATTCATTTATTTTTCTAGTTAGTTGCTTCAAATCT
>CAZOCN010000123.1:0-4078 GCA_964578315.1 uncultured Candidatus Bathyarchaeia archaeon | reverse complement strand
ACGACTGGTTAAGTTACTGGGACAAAAGAGACCCGGAAGGCGCGCCACATGAAGTTCAATGGATCTTCTCCGCGTATATCTATAAATACTTTGGGAACACCATAGATTTCATAAACTGGCTCTACACCAGAGCCAAGTAAAACTATTAAAGCGAGTATAGCCAACAGCAACTATAAACGAAAAAGAAGGAGACTTTTAAGTAGTTATAGAGCTTTGAAGGCTTCGAACCAACGATTATAAAGCGGAACCATGTCTGGAGAGACGCTAGGTTTTCTCGTACTCAGTATCTCCTTAAAATCTTCCATAGAGAGTGGTCTAGGCCGTGCATCTACATCCTCAGCTAATCCAGACTCGAAGAGATCACTAATCACTCGGAGATGAGCTGACTGGCAGATGTCCCGAATGTCACTCCCGGAAAAACCTTCAGAGAGCCTAGCCAACTCAGCGAGGTCCACGTCCGGACCAAGTGTTAGATGTTGTGTGTAAAGCTTGAATAACTTCACACGGGCATTGTAATTGGGCAGAGGCACTAGAATTCTCTTTTGGAAACGACGAATGAAAGGCCAATCCAGATCCCAAGGTTTATTCGTGGAACCTATGACGTAAACATGAATGTTCTTACCCTTATCCATTACTCCATCCATCTCCTTGAGGAACTGATTACGTACTCTAGCCTCGCCACCAACCTCGTTAGATCGTCTACCAATCAGCGAGTCCAACTCGTCGATGAAAATAATGGAAGGGTGCTCTTTGCTCGCCTCTTTTTTAGCTGACCTGAAAAGTGCCGCAACATTCTGCTCTGCCTCACCGAGCCACTTAGACATTATGGAGGCAGCGTCTACAGAGATGAATGTAGCGTCGATCTGAGTTGCTACAGCCGCCGCCAGCAGCGTCTTGCCGCAACCTGGAGGGCCAAAAAGGAGGATTCCTCTCGGCCAACCGAGGGGAAACAAGTCAGGTCTTTGAGAAGGATAAATGATAGCCTCTTTTATAGCTCGTTTAGCATCTTCAAGACCAATGACTTCTTCCCATTTTACTTTAGGTTTCTCTCGAAGAACGAGGTCAACCTTCCTCTCCTGTTCCGTAGGAGGAGCAGTCGCCTCTCCTTCAGAGAACTCCTCTATAATTTGAGTAGGTCTCTTTGGCCTTCTGCTCTGAAGCATTTGGATTCTAGCTTGGTAGGCGTTTACTCTCTGAAGGTATATTCTGTTGAGTTCATAGTTGGGATGGAGCCTTATGAGTTTTAGAAGGGAATCTATTGCTTTCTGATAGGCGGAGACAGCCATTCCTACGGCGCCTTGCCTATCATACTTCACGGCTTCATGAGCGTAGCTGGTAGCGGTTCTCTCCAGCTCTTGGCTTACGCTCAAAGCGAATCACTGCACTATTCTGATTTTACCCCTAGCATGTAAGGCGTCTAGAGCCTCCAACACCTCATTCGTAGGAACGTTCAATTCAGCAGCGCATTTAGAGACATCGAATACGTTCCGGTTCTTCCTTGCGTAGTCTAGAACCCACCTCTCTAGGAGTTCATTATGTGTCTCATACTTTTCCTTTACAGGGTTTGCAATGCCAATGGGAGAAGCTAGCACTGCAATTCTCTGTTTACTCTCCACTGGCTCTACTACAGCTGTAGAAGGCGGTTCAGGTATGCGTTCCAGCATCTGTTTTTCAACTTCCTTCATTGATTCCTCCAGTATCTTCTCGGTGTAGGCATCCTTAACGACGGTTGCTGTGATTGGCGGAGTTGAGCTCAGAGATGTATTCCCAATTATCTCCTCCACGACCTTTGATAGTTCTCCAATGTTATCCTTTATCTCCGGAATCACCGCTCCGGCTTTCCTTATGACACTCTGGGTCTCTGAAAGCATCGCTTTAACTTCGGTTGTTATCCCTTCCATCTCTCGAATAGTCTCGAGTCTGAGGATAGCCTGTTCTATAGAGAGATGTGTACTCTCCATAGTTTTTATGAGCTTCCTTACCTCCGCTATTTCATTAGCGTAGATCGCTGCTCGTTCCTTCTGTCCTCTAATCAAGGCTGAACCACAAGTCTCAAGGAGGTTCCTACAACGCTCGTTGAATCGGTTTATGTACTGTTCTACCCTCTTCTTCTCCACATTAAGTCGGTGTATAGTGTCATTTAACGTCTCGTTGAAAGAAGGGGGCTTCTTGAAGATGCGGATTACCATCGCTACTCTACGCCTCTGCCTAGATTATAGTAAGCTACGGTGATGGAGACTGATTTACATTAGACGGACGCTTATAGTATCCTCCGATGAGGCTTCTTTCTCCTCTTCGACTTGGATAGTTGGACTTCCTTGAACCTCTTTCTCCTCTTCCTTGATCGACTCTTCCTCAGTAGGGAGAACTGGCTCCTCATCAAGGAGTAGGTTTGAAAGTTTTGCTCTCATAGATTCGAGGTCTTTCTTCTCGTTGAATATCTGTTTTATTCCTTCTAGAATATTGGAGTAGGAGGTCTTGTACCCGTCGTCTTCTATCTCGCCTATTGCATAGGCGATCTCCAACTGAGTTTTGACGGTTTGAAGTTTCTTGAGTTGCTCTTTGCAGTGGTTTATCCTCTGCTCTATTGTGTCTAAGGTGGCCTTCGCTTCAGCCTTCATGCTATTCAATGTCTCTTCGAATTGGTTGTGGAATTCCTCGTAAATCTCAGGTAGGACCTTCTTGCTCTTGACTAGATCGCTGAGTACCTGGTCTTTACGCCAGATAAGCGGAATCCTCCGGCAGAGTAGATCCGTCTTCAGTTTCACGTCGGAGAGGATTACGACCTCCCCTGCTTCCGTTATCTTTATGCGGCTCTTTGGATAGTAACGGAATTTTCCACCATGATTTACGAGGACCTCCTTCACGCTCCCTTGAGGGTTGACCACGAAGAAGACTATCTGTCCTACTTCGCGGTCGTACTCGTCTTTTGCCGAGTTGCCGATCAAGGAGAAGAGCTTTGAGGAGGAGGTTTTAGACATGCTTTTTTGTTTCCTTAGTAGTCATAACCTGAGCCGGTTGAAGTTTTCTCAGCTGATGTGAGTCCAGTAGGTAGCTCCGGGAATTTCTCTTTCATTTTCTCCTCTGCTACGATGGCTGCCTCGCTTAGGATCTGCCGTGCGTCTTCGTTGGCTACCTCGAAATCTAGGGTCATTCCTGTACTGTGGCCTGCCTCGAATATTATCTCGCTGAGTAGTGTTCCTACTTGGCCGAGTTCCCTCTCTGCGGTAGGGAGGACTCCGGAGATTCCTTTTGCAACCTTCTGAAGTACCGTCGTTGCCGGTGCTAGAGTCACGACTACGTCGCCGAGTTGTGATACTGTTCTCAATCTCAGGATTACTCTCTCCAGTGCTAGAGAAGCATGCATCATGAAGGTTTCCATCTTCCGTATCTCGGCCAGTTCGGTGGCGAAGACGTTGGCTCTCTTCATGTCATGCTTCGCGTAGGCGTCTACTATCTTGGCGAATATCGCCTTGTCGCGTTGTGATAGTCGCTCGGCTGCTTGATTTAGTCTGTTTATTTGGGCTTGAACTCTCCTTATTGCTTGTTCTATTTTTGGCTTCAGGGGATCTGAGGGGCGTAGTGCCTCTCTTATTCCTTTCTCTTCCATAGTTTCCCATTTTTCAGAGAACTTACTTGACAATTAACTTCCCTCAAAAGAGAGGAGCATTTATTGTCTATTTTACATTGTTAACATATAGGTAATACGTGGTTATATATTCAAAGATATATATTATAGTTGATTTTGCCTTTAAAATTTAAATTTATATTGCAAAGTTGAGTGTTTTTATTTACTCTGTTGACAATTGCATGTAAGTTATTGTTAAAGGCTTAACGATTAATGATTATATAATAAGGTGAATAGAATGAATCAGCGAATTAAAGTTATGGGGATCTTCGCCTTCTTCGGGTTTATAGCAGGTGCCATCGCCTACTTCGGATACACATATCTGATACCGGCGTTGATCATGGCCTTCCCGCAGATAGTGGAGAGCGGATGGATCCTCTGGGGAATCGGAGGCGCAATATTAGCGACCCTCTTCTGCGCCGTATACTCAGCCTTCCCAGAAACATAGAG
>CAZOCN010000122.1:0-4082 GCA_964578315.1 uncultured Candidatus Bathyarchaeia archaeon | reverse complement strand
TCTTGAAATATTCAATCGCCAAGTCGATCGACTTGGCGATTGAATATTTCAAGAGGAGAGGCTATACCGTAGAGCGAGACGTTGTCTTAGTCGGTGAATCTGGAAGCGTCCATAAGTTTGACTTACAGATTTCAAGAGGGAAGAGGAAACAGCTGGTTTCAGTGAAGAGTTGGAAGAGAACAGTGGGAGTTAACATCGTTATAAACGTGGATAGGGCAGCGACGGATGTTGGTATACCGAACCCAATTCTCATATCAGAGAAGTTTGGAGGACACACAAAGGCTTATGCTAACCGAAGAGGGATCGTCCTCCTCACTAGAGACGATATACTGAAGAGGTTAAGATAGGGGACTGTTTACTCCAAGAAATCCCTCAAACGGTTCTCAGCATCTAGCTTCCCTAACCAGTCTACGGTGCCAATTTGACAGGGAGACTCACCCTGCATAACAGAGATAACTTCGCTGAGGACTTCTCCTACATTCTTGCCCGTGATGTCAATCTCGCATATTTTACTCTTCCCGAAAACCTCGACGGCATCACAGAGGCAGACATCTAGGATCTCAACCTCCAAGTTTTCCTTCAACTTCTTCCCGTAGAAACCTTTCTTCTCTAAAGTTCTCTTCAGATCGTCGGGGTCCCGCCTCAACACGAAGACTATGCTAACGTATTTTGGAGGAACTGACTGCGGAGAGAGATGCCCATCCAGAACTAGATCACAGCTTGTCTCTTCTATAACGTCTGAGATTGCCCTTCTGAGCTTTTCTGTGTCCACTATATAGGAGTCCCGTTCCTCATCGAAGCCTATTATGCAATCTTTTTCTTTCGCTAAATCTCCGAGATTAATGTATTTAGCACCCAGCTTCTCAGCTAGTAAACGAGAGACTGTCGATTTCCCGACTCCGGGGGTACCGGTGACAACAATGACTTTCCTTAAGGAAGACACCTGCCCTTTCCTAGCATTTGAAGAAAAGCCAATTCTTCTTCTGCCCCTTAAATCTTATGAGACAGTATCTTCCACTCAATTTCTCGCCATGTAACTCCACTACTATCTTATTGTCACTCCAACTCTCAGTATCGAAGTTTCCTCTGTCCCATATCTCCACTGTTCCAGCTCCATACTCCCCTTCTGGGATTACACCTTCAAAGTTTGCATATTCAAGAGGATGATCCTCTGTCTGAACAGCTAGACGCTTAACGCCCTTAGTAGTAGGAGGTTCCTTCGGAACAGCCCAGCTGACGAGGACCCCTTCCCTCTCCAATCTTAGATCATAATGGAGAGTGGTAGCATGATGCTTCTGAACCACAAAGATAGGCTTCTCCCTTCGATCCTCACTCATTACCATCCCTCTCGGCTCAGTTGTTCTCCCAAAATCCCTTTTAGCCCAATACTCCTCCAATCCCATAAGATAAAGAACATTTTAGGGATTAATAAGGAGATTGTGAATACTGAAGCGTAGAAGAGTCTCCTCCGTTCCAAATTGAATGGATGATCCGGCTAAACAAAAACCGCAGTTTACGCGGTAATTCTCACTCTTACCTTTCAAGAAACACACTATTGTAGTAAGACACCATCTGCTCCAATAATCTTATTCTCTCCCTCATTACTGCAAGCCGCGCTCTGAGAAGACCCTCTCCTTCTTCTGTAATATTATAGACACGCCTATCTCTCTTACCGGTTCTCTCCTTCCAACGAGATGCGAGTAACCCTTTCCGCTCCATTCTCCTCAAGATGGTATAAACCGCCCCTGGCTTAGGGATATAATTCCCCTCAGTTATCTGTTCAATCTTCTTTCTCACTCCATATCCATGTAAAGGCTGGCGGTGAATAATCCAGAGAATTAGAGTTTCAATGAATGCACGACCTGGATAACAACCTTGAAAATTCCCCTTAGGACGCATCTTCTACTCTCCCATCTCACTCTAGTGACTTCTCAAGTCTTTTAGACGCTACTATTAGGAAAAGCACTGCGTAGAGAGCCAGAACTACTATGTTAAGTAAAAACGACTGTACACTTCCCAGCCCAAGAATCGCATATTGAAGTGAACTTACTGTATGCGTTAAAGGAATGACGTAAGCTATGCCTTGGATAACACTCGGAAGATTGGCAATTGGAGTAAAGAGACCTGAGATGAACATCATCGGGATACGGATAAGATTTAATGGCGTCATCGCTTCGTGAACATGTCTGGCGGCTGCTGAGAGGACCATGCCCAATCCAGCCGAGGCGAGCGCCGAGAAGGCGATACTGACAATAAGCAGTATTGGGTTTGCAATTTGATGTTGTGCTAGTAATGCAAGAATCCCTACTGGAATAATGGTGATTGTAAGTCCATATAGGAAACTGGCGATGGTTTTTCCAAGGGTAATCGTTAGTAGCGAAACAGGCATGGCGAGTTGTGTATCGAAGGTACCTTTCGTTCGCTCCAGTGCTAGGGTAGTAACGCCTATCGAGGAACTGCCGAAGAATGCTGTGAGCGCTGCTAAACCAGGGAGCGCTTGGGAGACTGAGAGTCCTCGTCCAATCCAGAATGTCAGAAACATCAACACAGGGAAGAGCAGACCCATCATAACAGTAGGAGCAGAGAAATAGTATATCCGTACATCCTTCCACGCTATGCAAGTGGCTTTCCTCAGATCATCCACCATATTCTTCCTCATTTCCTCACATTCCTTTCATCTTCATTCTTCTCAATCGCCCTATCTGCTCCATTCGTTCCATATCTAATGAAGAGAGACCCGTCAATTCCACGAGGGCATCTTCCAATGTTGGCGCTAATGTGTTAATGGAGACTATCCTCAGATTATTTTCTTCAGCAAACTTACTTATCTCCTGTATAATCTTTGAAGAATCCCACGTGTAGAGCTGTATTTTATCCCCTCTTTTTTTGACTTTATCTACAGCGGGTAATCTGGCAAGTGTCTTCTCTATTCCAGTTACATATTCGCCGAAAGAGACTTCCACTATTTTCTCTTCTTCCTTTGCGGCTTTGAGATTCTCTGGTGAATCTAGAGCGATGAGCTTCCCATTTTTGATTATACCAACCCGGTCACAGAGCAGGTCTGCCTCTTCAATGTAATGAGTTGTCAAGAAGATCGTTGTACCCTGCTCATTCAACTTACGCAGGAATTCCCGTATCATCCTTGCACTTTGCACGTCTAATCCTACCGTTGGTTCATCCAAAAACAGAAGCGGAGGATCATGAATAAGAGCGATAGCTATTGTCACTCGTTTTCGCAGTCCCTTCGAAAATTTTTCTACTTTTTCATTGCGACGATCATAAATTCCAAGTAGTTTGAGAAGATTTTCCGCTTGTTCCTCCCGCTCCTCCCTCGGCATACCATGTAAACTACCAGCAAACATGAGGTTATCCCAAGCGCTCATTTCCAGATAAGGATTAGCAGTCTCCGAGATCACGCCTATCTGAGACTTCACCCCCACCGGGTTCTTCACAACGTCTATCCCCATAACATACAAACTACCACTCGTGGGCTTCAAAAGTCCAGTAAGCATACGAATCGTAGTAGTCTTTCCAGCCCCATTCGGTCCAAGCAACCCAAAGAACTCACCTTGCTCAACCTCAAAGCTAACATGATCCACCGCTAAGAAATCGCCATAATACTTGGTCAGATTATCAACATTGACCGCGCTCATTGAAGATCAACATAATAGCTAACATAGTTATATATATAAATGTTGGCCTTTTTCGTGACTCCACAACTTCATCTAACCACTCTTTTACCCAAAAAATCAGAATGTCTTTCTATAGAACCTCTTTTGGTGCTCCGGCCGGGATTTGAACCCGGGTCCACGGCTTTCTCTCTTTGAGAGACGAGAGGCCGTTATACTTGACCGGACTATACTACCGGAGCGCCAAGGAATTTAACTAGAGAAAAGATCGCCTTCTTAAAATTTCCGCCTTTCCTTAAAATAAAAGGAAGAGAGTGTGGACTTATCGTGTCATAATCTTCCGCGCGGCTATCCGTATATCTCTAGCTTTCACTGTCTTCCTTCCGGAATGCATGGCGAAGTCTATTGCCTCTCTCGCAATTTTAAGACCTATAGATTCAAGAACCTTCGCGA
>CAZOCN010000121.1:0-4096 GCA_964578315.1 uncultured Candidatus Bathyarchaeia archaeon | reverse complement strand
GAAAGGGAAGAGCGCCCTCCAGGTCTATTCCAAATATTTCAGTATTGTTGAGGTTAATAGTAGCTTCTACAGATTTCATAAACCTGAGACGTATCGGAAATGGAGGCAGAGCGTACCCAGAGACTTTGAATTTACATTGAAATGTCATAGGGATATAACTCACACTTATAGAATGGACCCGAAAAGGACCGTCGATATATTCCAGCGGGTTATTGAAGACGTGAAGAGATTGAATGCTAAGGTCCTTCTTTTGCAGACGCCGGCGAGTTTTAAGGCTACTTCGATGACGTTGAATGTTGTGGAAGATTTTTTCGCTTCCGTAGACTATGGAGGGGTTCGGTTGTGTTGGGAGACGAGGGGAGACAGTTGGAGGACTGAAGATATAAAAGGTAGATTTAGAGCTGTTTTGGAGAGATACGGGATAACGCATGTTACAGACGTATTGAAGGATGATCCCATCTACGCTGAGGACTTGTTATACTTCAGGTTGCATGGTCTTCCCGATTACAATCTAAGATACTCATACACTAACGATGAGCTTGAGACGCTGTGGAACCGCGTTAAGAGCCTCCAAGACGAGATGGGCGTCAGCGAGGTTTACATCTTCTTCAACAACTATCAGATGTATAGAGATGGGCAGAGATTCTTAAGTCTGGTGGAGACTGGAAGGTTGCCAGAGTCGCCCTTCGGAGTGAGATCCATAGTAGACGCCTTGAGACCCTTCGAGGACTGGCCAGCGACAAAACAAGAGCTCCTTGATAAATGCGGAGAATGGTATACCTGGATTGAGCCAAACAGAGCAATTAAACTCAAAGAGATACTTTCCAAACTCAAAGATAGGAAATACAAAAGCGTAGAGGATATCCTTAAAGAAGACTTAACATAGACAGTTCTCCCTTACGATCAATCTTCTATAGGGCATATAACCAAGACGATGCATATTTGACTTCAAATAGAGGGGCTATCAAAACAGTTCTCTGAGGGGAAAGACGTTTTTCTGACTCAGATGTTTAGAAGCTTCTCAGCGTTCTCTCTGGTTATGGCCCTGAAGGCTCTTCGGCTTATCTCAACGGTTTTAATGTAATCCACTATTGGGAGTTCCTGTCCATCGTATGAATAGTCGGTTCCGAAGAGTAATTTCTCGTAGTGTTCTTCTAAGAAGTTTACTCCAAATTCAGGGTCTCGCGTGAGTGCATTATACCCAGACTGCGCTGAAATATCTGCGTAAAGGTTTTCATATTTTTCCAATAGTTCACCAACTCTCCCTCCCGGTTTCACTTTACCCGTTGGATAACCGTAAGCGATTGTGGGGTCAACTTCAGCTGAGATCTCACTCCACCATCCATTAGCGTGTGCAATGAAGGTTGTGTCTTTATGTTTACGTAGGAGCCTCTCTAAACCCGGAAGACCCACTTTATCATAGTTAATGAAAGAGTGCATTATATGTAGAACCACTGGTAGCCCAAGTTCTCCGCAGGCATCGTAAAGTTTACTCGATCTCGGGTCATCTATGGGCAGACCTTGAAGGCACTCACCGAAACCCTTGCATCCACGATTCACATACTCCTCAATTATCACGCGAGGATTAAAAGCTAGGTCTGGGGAAGGAGCAAAATTTTCCGGCACACCTCTCCTAGGATCTACACTACAAAAGGGTATCAGCCTTCCAGGATGTTTCGCGCATTCTGAAAGAACATACTCAGTAGTAGAGTAATAATGGACTTCTTCCGGGTTCTCTATCGGCAAAACAACAGCCTTCTCTATTCCAAGTCTATCCATGGTAGAAACCAAAATGTCTGAAGTTAGAGGTTTACGGGAGAAAACTAAACGTCCAATATGCGTATGGAAATCTATCACTCTAACCACTACATCTATTAACAGTTAAATCTTCTTATGAACAAACTAATTTTTGTATATAATTTGCTTTTAGCCTTAATTCTACAACTTAATAGGTTAAAAAGGTCTTGAAGCTTTATTCGCAAATCAAAAAAAGAAGAATGTGGAGAGTCTTCTACTTCACTACTTTTACTCCGCCTTCTACTAGAACCTTCCTCAACCTACTCTTCTGGTCTGGCGTTAGCTTAAAATCGTAGGGTGGCCTAGCGGGACCGGCGGGTAGACCGATCATCTCCAGCGAAGATTTTATAATGGCTCCTTCTCCGCGGACGCCTTCTGTATGTACCTCCTGTATCCATTTATACCATGGAATTTCTAGTCTCCAGAGTTCCTTCAAAGCCTCTGGATACTTACCCGCTTCCATTAACTCCCATATTTTAGTCGCGTATTTCGGAGCGAAGTTCCCTGGAATGGCGAGGTACATCTTTGCGCCTAGCATATGGGCAGCTAACGGGTTAATCGTGTTGTCCAGAAAAGCCACCTTATCAGCGTATCTCTTGTAAGCCTCCAAGTAACAAACCTCGTCAGCAGACGTCCATTTTATTGACACCACATTATCTAGATCCACGATCTTGCCGAGGAGGTCTATATCTATGCTGAAACCTCCAGAAAGCCACGGAGTATTATACACCATAATCCCGATATCTATCTTCTCTGATAGATACTTGAATAGCCTGTAGATCACCTGAGCTGAGGGCCCATAATAGAAGGGCTGGGATATCTGGACGACATCGTAACCAAGCTCTGCTGCATAATTTGACAATTCTATAATAGTGTTTATGTTACAGTCTTGAGCAGAAGTTACTAAGGGCACTTTTCCCTTCGCTTCTTCAGCCACAACCTTCATAGCCACCTTCCGTTCCTCAACGGACAGTGAGGGGCATTCACCTGCTGCCGTAACAGCCATCAGCACAGCTTTTCCGCTAGTTACTCCATTCTCAAGTAGGAAACGTACATTCTTCCTTAAACCTTCCAGATCTAATTCATAGTTTTCTTTCATCGGCGTAGCCATTGATACAACTGCACCACGTAGTTTCTCCTTAACTTCTTCAAAGTCCATATTTAACCACCTTGACTCGCTGAATATCTCTAAATAAACTCTTAAATTTTGCTGTACAATACGCGTACTTACCATTGGAAGTTTTCTCTCAGAAAAATAATCACAGCCACTAGTAATAGGAGGAGGGAGAACATCTTTCGCAACGTTCCAGAGCTACTCCTCTTTGACATTCTAGCTCCTAGTTGCGCACCCAGAATAACACCTGGCACAGAGAATAGGAGATAAAAATATTCTATGTTGGAGAGAGCGGCGTGAGATACAAAGGCTGTGGAGGATGTTATAATTATCATCAGGCTTGAAGTTGCGATCGCTATGTGAATTGGGAAACCGCATAAAACTAAGATCGGAACCTGCAATATTCCTCCGGAGACTCCAAAGAAACCTACAGAGAAACCTATCAAGAAACAGGAAATTAGGAGAGGAACCATCCTCACTGAATACTTGAAGGCTACCCCCTCTCTGTCAGTGATCTCCCTCTTCCTACGGGAGGAAGCCTTCTTCACCGCCGAGTACTTCGGATATCTGATCCACATGAGAATGGATATTCCTATGAGTAGGACAGCAAACAGACCCTTAAGTTCTCCAGAGGACACGTGGACTGTGGCGTAGGAACCTAAAATAGCCATAGGCGCCTTGATGGTTTCCAGCAAAAGGGCGTATTTCCAGTCAACTCTTCCCTGCTTATGGAATTCGATGAAGGAGGATAGACCCGTGAATGTTATGGAAGCGACGCTTGTCCCAACGGCGTGTTGAGCCGGTAAACCAACGAACATTAATGTGGGAACTAACAGAAAGCCTCCGCCGACGCCTAGAAGAGAAGCTAAAGCGCCTATTCCCAGACACGCAAAGAATATTAATGCGTATATGAGGGATATCAACGGAACCGCATCTACCTCTGCTCTCTGGATGTTCCCTTTAGAACTAAAAAAGAATTGTGTGAATAACCTTTCCTAGGTAATAGTTTTCCAAATTAACCGTGTTAAAAATCGAGGGAGCCTATCAGATAGGGACCATTAGGGTCTTACAAACCCAGAAAATTTACACTCAAAAATGGACTTAAAGATTAGATGTATTTCCTCAGCATTTCAGCGATTTCGGGTCTCATCATCTCTGCAGGAGGTTTTTCGTCACGTTTCAGCA
>CAZOCN010000120.1:0-4123 GCA_964578315.1 uncultured Candidatus Bathyarchaeia archaeon | reverse complement strand
AGGAGATTCATAATCACCTTCTCAGTTTCAGCGTTACCAGCTCTCTCCCCTATCCCAAGGAAAGTTGTGCTTGCATAGATACGGTCCCATATGCCAGAAGCTGCTCTTATGGCTGCAAGTGTGTTCTCAACAGCGTTACCGAAGTCATCATGAGCATGAATTTCAATGTCTCGGATTTTCGTTTCGGCCTTAATCGCTCTCACTTTCGCCGGTATACCGTTAGGTAAAGGTGCTTTGGGATCGGATAGGCCGATGCCTACTGTATCGCATATTCGGTAGCACTCTGCACCTGCGTCTGCTACAGCGTCTATAAACTTCTTCTCGAAATCCCAGTCTGCCCTAGTGCTGTCTTCTCCGTGAACGAAGACTCTCAAACCTTGATCTTTAGCGGCGTACTCAACAGTATTAACAACCCTCTCAAGGAGGTAATCCTCCGTCTTATCAGGCCACTTCGCCTTGAAGTGGATGTATGAAACTGGATGGGAGATGCCAACTTCGTCAAATCCACAGTTTATGGCGTCTTCAATATCCTCCCTCACAGCCCTACACCAGCCCGCTATCCTGGCATTTAAACTCATATCCCGAATCAGTCTCACAGCTTCTTTATCCGATTTCTGATAGTGATGAAGCTCAATCCTCTCAACTCCAATCTCATCGAGAAGACGGGCTATTTCAGCGGTGCCTTCTGGAGAAACAGCCAACCCCGGCATTTGAACACCGTCTCTAAGTGTGGTATCATCGATTAAAGGCTCCGTCTTTAGAGCAATCTTGTTAAAAAAGAGATCTTTTAAACTCATTTTTCAGCACATTCCTCTTTTTCCAGAGAAGAAAAACTCTCAGTTGACTGATGTACCTAAGAATAGGTATTCTACTCGCTACACTTAGAGTGAAGGCCTCTACAGCTCTCTTATTTGTTGACAAATCCTGCATAAAGTTACACATCCTATTTCTTCAATTACATCTTCGAAACTAAGTCCTTCAACTATGGCGCGGAACGCCGTCGCCTCTATAGAACAAAGCCTCTCGCCTCCGTTACATCACCTCATGAGGGTATCTGATGAATATAAAGTTTTCTGAATAAATATTGTACATTTATCCAGAAAATAACCGATAAATTCGGTAATCTTTCACTTAATAACTTCTCTGTATAGAGTCACCATTAAAGATTTAAGTCGTGGAGTTTTAATCAAAAACTAGGGGTCCTATTGTACCGATGGATGTTCTAGTGGTAGGCGCCGGTCCTTCAGGCCTCATCGCGGCTCGAGAGATTGCAAGGAAGGGTGTTAGAGTCAGGGTCTTAGAAGAGCATGGCGAGGTGGGTGTTCCCTGTCACTGCGCCGGTTTACTCAGTTTGAAGGGGTTACAAGAGATAGGTGTTCCGCCAAAAACCAATGTGATAAAGAATACTGTTAAGGGAGCCAAGTTCTTCTCCCCTTCAGGCTTATCCTTCACAGTTGAAAAGGAAAGTCCCATTGCAGGGGTAGTTGACCGAGAAGCCTTGGATAAACTACTTGCTGAACAGGCGATGGAAGCCGGCGCCGAGATTCTTCTAAAATGCGGAGTTGAGGAATTAAAGAGGGAACGGGAGTTTTTCACTCTTAAGACAAACAGGGGGTATGAAAGAGGAAAGGTGGTGGTTGACGCTGAAGGTGTGAGGTCCGCTCTAGTAAGACAGGTGGGGTTGAAGGCTCTGGATCGCTCCATAACGCTCCAAGGACTACAATATGAGCTCTCTGTAGAGGATGTAGATCCAGAGTATGTGGAGGTTTACCTAAGCAACAGAATAGCTCCAGGCCTCTTCGCCTGGGTAATCCCTTTAAGCGAGGATCAAGTGAGAGTTGGTTTAGCCTCTAATAAGGGAGAAACAAAACCGAGACTAGAGTCTTTCATTAGACATAGATTCAGAAACTTCAAAGTGAAGAAGAGGCAAGCAGGTAGGGTAATAACCGGTGGACCTATACCCCAAACCTATGCGGATAAGTTCATGGTTGTCGGTGATGCCGCTGGACAAGTGAAGCCTACCACTGGCGGAGGAGTTATCCTCGGAGGAGTCTGCGCTGCCATATGTGGTCAGATAGTTGCTGAAGCCTCAGAAAGCGATTACAGTGGTGAAATCCTTGAAAAATATGAGAGAATATGGAGAGAACGTCTAGGAGAGGAATTCAGAACAATGCTCAGGGCCCGTAAACTAGCAAATAGACTCTCCGATGGAATTATTGATAAACTCTTCAAAGTCGTCATAGAAAGCAACCTCCAAGAGACCCTGTCGAAGATTGGTGATATGGACTTCCAACGAAACGTTCTGTTAGTATTATGGAAGAGACTGCCTTCGTTCTTTATGGGTCTTTTTAGGAGCTTCAGAAAAAAAGAGCTTATATAATAGATTTGAGAACATTACCGCCTAACCTGAGGCTTGAATAATGGGCGAAGAGATGAGACATAGTGGGGTGGCGATGCCCTCCTGTTCTTCATGTCACAGGCTTATCCCACCGGATTCGGAGGCGACACGCTTTAACTGTCCGAATTGCGGAGAGATAACCATCTGGAGATGTGCGAGATGCAGAAAGTTCGGTAGGGAATATCGTTGTCCCAAATGCGGTTTTATTGGGCCCTAAGGAACATTTAAAGATCTTTTTCCACTTGTGCTCCCTAAACAACATGTCGTTGTCATAAATGCAAACATATTCAAGCCGGTTTCAATCAACTTCTTGCTTCCTCTATATTTTTTCGCAACGGCTGAGTAGTAATAATCTCTTTACTCAGCTTTTTTGTGTTCCTACAGGAAGCGTTAATCCTAAACCCTGACGAGAAAGATTCCCTCACAATCTTCTTTATGATGAAGCTTCCTGGTTTTCGGGAAGGAAAAGGGGGTAATGTAAACACTCATTGTATTTATGAGTCTCGATCTATCGAGACCGAGGAATCTCAAAGATTAGTTTTGCTTCTCAAGTTTTCGGACACGAGTTTTAATCCACTCTGTAACTTTTTCCTGCGTCATCTTCTCAGCTTCTTCCTGTTCCTCCAGCTTCTCTTCCACAACCTTCAACAACTTCTGTGGGTTCACTGGCTTCACTATATAGGCGTCTGCTCCTAGGTTCAAGGCTTTAACTGCGTTTTCTAGGTTTGCGTGTCCAGTAACCATGATCTTCATCATTCTGGGTATGGTCCTTTGCATCTTTGTTAGGAGTTCTGTTCCTTCCATATCCGGAAGTTTAATGTCCAGTAGCGCCAGATTATAAAACCGCGCCTTAGACTTTTCTATAGCTTCACTGCCAGTTTCTGCCGTGTCAACGCTATACCCTTCTAATTGGAGGATAGCCTTTAAGCTTTTTAGGATGGCTTTGTCGTCATCTACGATCAGAATGCTTTTTTTCTCCACTCTAACTCACCTCCTTTTTAATCGGTATTTTAAGCGTGAAGGTGGAACCCTTGCCTACTTGACTCTTAACCGTGATACTGCCGCCTTGGGCTTCTAACAATCGCTTACAAATGGACAGTCCTAATCCAATTCCTTTAGACTTTGTGGTGAATAACGGTGTGAAAATCTTATCTAGCTTCTCTTCAGGGATTCCTACACCTGTATCTTCTACACTTATGGAAACTGCTTCCTCCGTTTTATGGGCTCTTATTGTTAGTCTGCCTCCATCTGGCATGGCCTGCAATGCATTTGTAAATAGGTTAGTGAATACTCGCTTCATAAAAGTGGGGTCAACCATTACCTTCGGTAAGTCTTCTGGAATTAACACGTTAACTTCGACGTTATCGGGAATGCTTAATGTTAATAGGACACTGTTAACTAGCTCGTGTAAGCTTGTCGGTGTAAGATTAGGCTTATATGGGCTCGCGTAATCTTGGAGGCTGCTGATAATCTTATCCATATACTCTATCTGTTCTAGGAGTGTTCTTCTCAACTCCAAAAAACCATGTTTCTCCATTATCTTTCTATCCCTAGCCCTCATGGATTTCAGTTTCTTATCAATTAAATAGAGCGTGTTGATAGTGGCTTGTAATGGGTTGCGTAGGTCATGGCCTATCATGGCTGCTGTTTCGCCTATAGCAGCCAACCGTTCCACCTCACGAAGCTTTCTAGTTCTCTCCTCAACCAGTCTCTCCAAATGTTCAG
>CAZOCN010000119.1:0-4146 GCA_964578315.1 uncultured Candidatus Bathyarchaeia archaeon | reverse complement strand
GAACTGGCAGGAGATTATCCCGACTTAATCGCGGGGTGTATAGGTGGAGGAAGTAGCTTTTCAGGATTATACTGGCCGTACTACTACGATAAGGTGTCTGGGAAAGGAGATAAAGACATTGAGTTCCTATCAGTAGAATCTACTGCCTGCCCGAAAGTGACGAAAGGATACTACACTTACGACCATTTCGACGCTGCCCGAATGACGCCCATGGGTAAAATGCATACACTAGGCCACATGTTCATACCCGCACCCATCCACGCCGGAGGTTTACGCTATCATGGAATGGCACCAACACTCTGTCTACTAAAAGAGAAGGGAATTATGAAGAGTAAAGCCTATAATCAAGTGGAAACGTTCGATGCGGCTAAGTTATTTGCTCAGACCGAAGGCATATTACCGGCACCAGAACCCGCCCATGCCATAAAGGCCATAATAGACGAAGCGATTGAATGTAGAAAGACTGGAGAAGAGAAGGTTCTATTATTCCTGCTGTGCGGACACGGCTTCTTCGATATGCAAGCCTATGATGACTACTTACGAGGAAAGCTGATACCCTACAAGTATCCCCAAGAGAAGGTTGATGAATCTATGCAGAAATTGAAGACGCTCTATCCATGGCTTGAGATTCGAACAAAAACTTAAAAACTTTTTATCTCGAAAGAAGAAAGCGTTAAAAATGTGGGATAGAGTTCAAGAACACCTTGAGGGGTATCCTGAACGCCTTGCAGTAGCAAGGGTCCTAATTGAGAATGGGTTGAGCGTGAGGAATGGGCGAATCTACCTAAACGATATAGAAATCCCGATTGTAGGCGTAGCAAGGGTCTCCGGCGTTGATCGGAGAACGGTCATGAGGACTATTCAGAGTATAGAAGGAAACGAGGAGTTAAGAACGCTCTTCAGAAACTTAAAGTCCGCGGGTCATTCACTAAAAGAGAACGCTCGACACTTGGGATTAGGAGTTATTGAGATCACACCAGTGGACGCTAAAACCCCTGGGATACTGGCTAAGGCCGCGACACTGCTGGCTAAGAGAGGAATAAGCATACGGCAGGCTCTAGTGGACGATACTTATTTATCTCCAGAACCAAAACTAACCCTTATAGCGGAGACGAAAATACCAGGCGAACTAATAAGCGATTTCCTTAAAATACCCGGTGTCTCTAAAGTCTCGGTCTACTAAAAAGAACAAATTATTCCAGCATACTCCCTCTTTCTAAGACTTCAAATAGAGACGGCCCTTTTTCAATCTCTTCTTTCTTACTTCCTGTATTTCTCGATAGGCTTATGGAAGTAGTCATTTACTTATACTCCTGATAAGAGGGCTGTAACGGGAGACGGTGAAGTTTGAAGGAGATTGCAATCGCTGAATCCATGGGAATAAAGCTATTCACCACCCGAGACCATTACGTATCCTTTTTCAATAGCCCCTACTACTCTCATAGTGTGACGAGTGCTATTGACATATACCCTAACAGCGGATTATATGAAGAACAGGCGCTCAGTCCGGTGGATGGTAAAGTAGTAATGGTTCGTGAGGTTCATCCACCAGAGCCTAAGAGCTTCAAGGCTTCAACCTCAGACTGGCTTATATTCATAAGAAGTAAAGATGGGCGTCATTTAGGAATCCGGGTTCTCCACGTTAAACCGGAAGTGAGGGTTGGAGACAGAATTGACATAGGCGATGTTCTGGGCCGCCACATAAGGAGCGGCTACTTTAACTTCTGGACGGGTCCTCATATCCACGTGGAAATTAGAGATCTAGAGAACCCTTTGAGAGCTAAAGGAGGCTATCCGTTAACACCCATAAACAATACCGCGCTTCAAAAGTATGCTCCGCGTAACGTTTCCAATAATCCAAATCTCAAGATTGACCTGTTAGATGAGGAATATCTGATTGTAAACCCAGACAGTTGGATCGGTAGAATCGGCGGCTTCTGGGGCTTCGCATGCAAGATAGGTGAAGAAATCGGTCTTCTAGATGGAGGACTGCCACACTATGGACGCTGTGGTGTTCATTTAAACTCTACAGAGCGCATCGAAAGAGGAGATTTAGTGAAAATAGGTAACCTAACAGTAGGTACAGTTACTGAGAAGGCAGAGAATTACGCGCTATTCAAATGCTTCCCTATAAGGACAAGCGTGAACACGTTAACCTTACGGGGTCTCTCACTTTATCTCCACCTAAAGAGGCCCCAAGGGTTCAAAGTAGTTCCATACGCCCCTGGGTATACCCTATCTTTGAAAGATAGTCGCGAAGATATGATAGTTAAGCTGGAATAGAGAATCCAGGATAATTCTTTCCTTTCATTTTCTCTTCGAGGAATGGGCGCATATTTAAGAAGTTAATGTTTATCTGCTCTCTTCTCTGAATAAACGAAGCATTTCTCAAAATTCCGGAAGCAGGAGGAGGGGCAGGTCATGCCATCGATACTACAGATCTTAGACGAGTACAAATCAGGGTCATCCTTGGCATATGGACAGATAGACGGCGCCACCATTGCATATCACCAGCTCTAACCCTCCCACCTCAGAGTTAAAAGAGATATTCTACATTTTGCTAGAAAACATAAAACTCCAAAAATGGTTTTTATCCATAAAAGGACTAGAAAATAACAGTTAATCTGTGGATATTCTTTGAATATAAAGAGGTTTAACACGGGGATCTAAAAGTAGAAGGGAAGGGGCTTCACTGAATTTTCAGTTTCTCCCATTCTCCAACCTTACAAGGTATTTTTTCGCCTAGAAACACCACTGTTTCTGGAGAATCCCGTCGGTAGAAGGGGAATTTTATAACTTTAGCCTTCACCATTCTCTCCCTAATCTTCACTTCGACTTCTGTTCCAGCCTTCGAGTAGGGTCTCTTCAAGTAGCCCATGGCTATCCCCCTTTTGAGGAGAGGCGAGTAGGTGCCGCTGGTTAGTTCACCTATCTTCTCCCCCTCTGCCCAAACTTCCTGATGGGGGCGCGGTATCCCTTTATCTACAACGATGATTCCAGACCTTCTCCTACGAACTCCTTCCTCTCGCTGCTTCAGAAGAGCCTCTTTTCCAATGAAGTCTCCTTTGTCAAACTTTACAACCCAACTTAACCGGGCTTCCAGGGGGGTCGTATTCTCATCTATATCGTTTCCGTAAAGGCACATACCGCCCTCTAGACGGAGAGTATCTCTTGCACCTAAACCGCAGGGTTTGATCCCGAATTCCCTACCAGCTTCAAGTATCGCGTTCCAGACCTTAACCGCCTTATCCGGCTTTTCTAAGGGAGTATCTAAAATGAAGACTTCAAAGCCATCCTCCGCAGTGTATCCGGTTCTGGAGATAAAAGCCTTACACCCAGCCAGCTCCGTCCAACAGCACTTGAAACGACCAACCGCGCTTAAATCTTCAGATGAAATCTTCTGAAGGGTTTCCTCTGCCTTTGGGCCCTGAACGGCGAACATGGCAACTTCATCTGAGATATGTTCTACCTTCACATCGAAGTTCTTGGAGTGATCTAATATCCAATTGAGGTTCTTTTCTCTGTTACTGGCGTTGTAGACCATCATAAACCTTTCAGGACCTTGCCTCGAAAGGACGAAATCGTCCACGATTCCTCCTCTCTCGTTAAGGATTGTTGAGTAATGAGCGGCTAGAACATCCAGTTTACTGACATCGTTTGATGTTATGTAATTAAGGAAAGCCATCGCTTCCCGTCCTGTTACTACAGTACGCCCCATATGAGTCACGTCGAAGATTCCGACCCCGCTTCTAACAGCCATATGCTCTGTTGTTATCCCTTCAAACCAGATAGGCATGTCGAAACCAGCGAACTCCGTCATCTTCGCATGCTCAACATGGTACTCATGTAAGTGTGTAACCTTCAAGTCTGCCATTTTACAATCACCTCATAACATCTTTTTGGGAGCTGGTTTTATCTTAATATTTGACGGTGAGAAGTTGAGTTCTTTACCGCATTTGGGGCATCTTCCCCCGTTTTCTTCAATTACCTCGTCTGGAGGTTTAAGGTCCATGCTCTCATATAAGACGTAACCGCATCCTTCACATACTATCCTCTGAGGCATACTTCCACTTCCTTTAAACAATTAGAAGAGAATAAACAAAGGTATTTATCGATTATGTAAACGCCTACCGTTACCGGTTTCAT
>CAZOCN010000118.1:0-4229 GCA_964578315.1 uncultured Candidatus Bathyarchaeia archaeon | reverse complement strand
AGAAAAACCATACAGAGAGATGTGAAAACGTCCATCTTTGAAAATAATTTGGTGGACCGGGCGGGATTTGAACCCGCGGCCTCCTGAGTGCAAGTCAGGCGTTCATACCAAACTGAACTACCGGCCCAAATACTTCTAAATCTAGTCTCTGGAATTAAAAGGTTATTTTTTCTTGATTGTAAGAAATAGAGAGGTCTCCCGATTTTTAGAGCTCTTATTTTTATGAGTTAGAGGTCAGAGTCTAGTCTCGGAGGTACGACTATGGCTGTCTGTGTTCTCATTACGCCTTTGATTGAATGAAGTTTATCTATAACTTTCCTAATATCCTCTATTGTTGGAAAGTCTCCAAATACGATAGCATCGAACTGACCAGTTACGGCATGCGCCATTTTTACTCCGTCTATTTTCTGAGCTGCCTCCGCTATCTCCCAGATTTTCCCGGGTTCGGTATTGAGGAAGATGTATGCAAGCATAATTCCACAACCTCTAGGATTAAAAATATTAAATTAATCCTAAAAAGCTTTATCGGTCCGTAAAAAAGGAAAGCTACAGAAGTAGCGTTATTAAAAGAAGGAATGTCTTAGTATAGAAGGCTTGAAGTGTATGAGAAAGAGTCTCGGTCTAACCACTAAGGAGATCGCTTTGATCTCTTTATTCTCAGCGATTTGGGTAGTCTCCCAGATGTCTCTAGGTGCTCTTATCGGACAGATTACACATGTACACGGAGTTATCAACCGTGTTGTAGGATGGTTACTGATGTTTTTAATGGTTGAGTTAACCGATAGATTCGGAAGAGTGACTTTAATGGCTACAATAGCAGCTTTAGTAACTAGGGCCCTAAGGCATTCTGGAACCCTCTATGCACTATCCTTAGGTTTGGGGTATGCTCTAGCCGGATTAATTTTCGACGCTCTTATTTTTATGAAACCTATGCGGGGTTTTAGAGGTGAAAGACGGAATGCGTACTTATTACTTATTTCTCTGGTTTCCGGAGTAGTAGCCTTACTTCCTTATATAGCCCTCAAATTCTATACGTTAGGGTTATATGGCTTCCTTATCTTCATTCCAAAGCTCGCCTATTCTTTGGCGAAGGGAACTATTCTAAGTCTCTTAGGAACTATAATCGGCTTATCTGTAATACCAAAAATCAGCGAATGGAAGCGGAGAATACAGTCTTAATTATTAGAGGGAAGCTCCTACAAACGAACTATTCAGTTCTTCACGTTATTATCTGTGAACTTGGAAGATCTTCTTTAGCTTTGCTCTGATATCCAGCTCCTGCAGTTTAAGTATCTTGAATCCGAGCAGGATTAGGGAAAACCAGAAGAGCACGTCTATGAAGAAGGTGAACTTGAATGCGTATTGCTCTATCTGCGGGTTAAAGTACTGTTGACTCAACATCTCATAATCCTCTGCGCCTTTTTCATAGAGGAAATCCCAAGAAGGGTCGCGTCCTAACCAGCCCAAGATGGTCCGTTTATAGGTTACTGAGAGGAATGAAAACGGTAAGCCGTACTGGCTGTTCCATTCAAGGCAAACCCCGTAGGCATACTCAGATCTATAAACACTAGATTTCTTCTCAAAAGCAATTGTAGAGAATGCAAAGATGACTCCGAACACCAGAAGGACCGCGATCAGTTTTTTCTCTTCCATTACTCAACCAGCTCCATGCTATTGTAAATAATAAAACTGAAACGGGAGGATGTAAAGGATAATTAATACGGTGAAGACGAGGAGGATGTAAAGGTACTTCCTGTACCCTCGCCGTGGTATCTTCAATGCCTTGGAGATTCTGGATGGAAAGACCGGAAAAATGAAGGGAACTCGCCTCCGAAACTCTTGGAAGTCCTCTCCAAACTCCTTCTCTAGCTTCCCATCTTCGCTACTCGCAAGCATGAAGTACCCGCAGGTCATTACTAGCCAAGCTACTCCGGACATGAAATTATTCGCTTTGAGCGTGAAACCGAAGGTTGCGAGTATCAGTCCGAAGTATTGGGGGTGCCTAACTATAGAGTATAAACCAGTTGTGATAAGCACTCCCTTCTCTGCTGTTATCTTGTGGAGGAAGGCAGCTAGGAATATGATCAAGCCAATGAAGGCTGCCCATTCCTTAAAGAAATTTAGAAGGCTGTCAAGAACTTCAATGACGTAGACCTGAATCATAGAGTTTGGTCCAAATAGGTAGCAGAATGCCCCAAAGTAGTAATCTATAAACATTTGGGTAGTTGGTGGGGGGAGGAAGAACATGAACCTGTAGTTGTATTCGCCAGAGAGGGAGGTTCCGAGGAGCAGATCGAGGAAGGAGAGGAGGGGTTGCCAGGGATAGAGAAGGAAGGCATATATTAGGATAGGTCCCCACATTGTGAGGAAGGTCCACTGCATTATGAAGGAGAAGACTGGGGAGTAGAAGATGAAGAGGCCGACGGCAACAAGTTTCCTATAAGATTTGACAAGCCAGAACTTAATCTTCCGCAGAAAAGATGGTGAATTTATTTAAACCATCCCCCACCTAACGTTAGCTGATCATCAAACAGAATTAACAATAACAACGCTACTTTATATAATATTTTTTCTATTTATGCAATCAAATTCTTGAATCATAAAATACGTCAAGGCCTTTAAGGACCGTTGTAAAAGCAGAGAAATCTCGTGGTGGGGCCGCCCGGATTTGAACCGGGGTCACGAGAGCCCGAGTCTCATAGCCTAGACCAAGCTAGCCGACGGCCCCCTATAATTTCTGTTTTTATCTTGTTGAGAGATTCGAATTAAGGTTTTCTAAATTCCTTCATATCAACCTTGATGGAGATTATCCCTAAAAAATTCCCAGTAAAAGCCGAAGGAATATAAAAAAATTGGGGGAGAATGTCTAGGTTGTTACTCTTTTTTCTTGAAGAGTTTCGCCAACTCGGGCATTCTAGAGAACGATTTCTCGATGAGGCTCAGGAGAGCCTCGTTTAATTCTACTTCTACAGTTATCCTAGCTACACCCTTCTTCTCTTCTGACAGATCGCCTCACCTCCAACGAATCTTTTCCGATTTTTAGGAAGGAGCGGTTGTTGTAGGATCCTCCTAAGGTGGTTTTCTTCAAAAATAACTTCCAGTTCCATCCTGTAATGGAGCTTTCCAGCCTTCTTAACTTTTAAATTGTAACTCTCCAGCATTCCCTGTCTCTTCCACCCTTCTATTCTCCTTTTAATAGCCCATCTCAAGAAGGTGGGTGCTAAAGGCTTGAGGAAGGAAAGGGATTTAATAAAGTAAGGGATGACTCTAGAAGCACCACTGGGACCCAACACACAACGCCCCTTTCCTATAACGAAGTATTCCTTATAACCTTATATACGCAACGCCTACTCTGTTTCCCACCGAGAAAAAAGGTTATGCTCTGTAAAATTTAATAAAAAGGAAGTAATTCACAAATATATTTAATTGAGATAAAAACCTGTGTATAGGCTCGTCCATGCCCCCGTAGCCTAGAGGTTAAGGCGTTAGCCTTGTAAGCTAAAGATCCCGGGTTCAAATCCCGGCGGGGGCTCCACCCAACTAACTTCTATGAACTAAGCTTGATTTGGATTACGTTTAATTTAATGCCAAAAGGCTCATTATCTTTCCTTGGGTTAGTAAAAACACAAATTAAGCTAGTGATTAAAAAACATCTTTGTTGATAGAAAGGAATAGAAACTATAAGTATTGGTTTAATTTAATTGCAATTCTAATCGGTTTTATGGAAACTGGTATTTCAATTTGATGACAAAACTTATAGAAGTACGAAATAACTCAGTTTCTCAGTTTATTTGGATTGTCTCTTGCATTTCTCTTTTCATGTTTTGCGTTGAGTTTGCTAATCCTACAAAGACGATTTTAGGGAATAGAATACGTTTAACATTCATTTTAGCGCTCATACATCTGATAACCACTTCTTATTTAGTTTTAAATTTATGGAGTTTAGAGCATGGAGAATATTTAGTATTTTATAATTATTCAGGAATAATTTTATGGTATGTAATTGCTTTTTATGAAGCAAAATGGTGGTATCAATCAAGAAGATCACTTTGCATTACAAATGAGGTCTGATAAGAAACGTGGGCGTTAGTTTTTTAGGATTTTGTTGAGGTCTAATCCAAGTTCTCTAGCCAGAGTGGATAGGTTCTGCCAAGTCTTCTCTGTGATGGTTATCCCCTTGGCGCGTCTAACCTCCATCGTTTCAAACTCCGGCTCTCCAGGGACTAGCA
>CAZOCN010000117.1:0-4344 GCA_964578315.1 uncultured Candidatus Bathyarchaeia archaeon | reverse complement strand
GGAGTCGATACCGGAATCTTCCTTTTGAACCCTACAATATTCCGAATTATAGAGATGGCTGAAGAGAAGACGAAGCCGTTAACGCTCAGTTACTGCATGAAGCAGATGATTAAAAAACATCCCCTATGGGCATGCGATGTTTCGGGAAGATTCTGGATTGACGTAGATACTTTAGAAGACTTAACTTATGCGAGGATGGTTATGAGAACATGAAGGAGCTAAAATTAGAGAAGGAAAAAGGCGCCTCTGACTTCCTGGCTTACTATATCCACAGACCCCTTGAAAACAGAATAGTATACCGTCTGCTGAATACTAGGGTTACACCAAACCAGCTGACCATAATAACTAACATTGCAGCTTACTGTGTAACATTCCTCTTCTTCCTTGGCTATCTCCTACCAGCCTCCTTAATGACCTTCATTGTGGGGTTAATGGATGGTTTGGACGGGAAACTTGCAAGGGCGAGGGGACATACAACGAAGCTTGGTAAGATGGAGCATGCCTTCGATTTACTTTATGAGTTCTCATGGCTCGCAGCCCTAGCCCTCTTTCTCAACAGAAGCACTGGCGATAGTCAACCTCTAATGTTCTGCCTTCTATCAGTTCTATTGATAGCCTTCTACAGGTACTGCTACGACATCTTCAGCAGAACTATGAAAATGAGTCTAGATGCCTACGGAAGGTTTGAACGCGTCTTCAGGAGAATAGCGGGGAGAAGAAACCTCTACAACATACACATACTGATAGGAGTTTTACTCGGCGTGCCCTCTTACGCTTTAATCACGATAACTATTCATGCCGCCTTAACCGCAGTGATATACGCCTGGAGAACGGCTATACACCTACACTCCGCGGACCTAACAGAAGACTCTACCCAAGCAAGGGGGATATGTTGAGGCATTTGGGAGCATTAACTATTTGACCTATCGCCTCCACTGGTTGACATGAGCCTATTAAAATTCCATAAGCCAGAAGAATGTAGGTTCCGCCGCTCTAAGAGACAACGCTTACTGGATAAACAAAGGTAGCTGTTGAAATCGAGTTTTCAAATTAAATTTATCCTCTGCTGAACTGAGTCCACCTCTCCTCTTGGAGTATTCAACCTCACTACTATCGCGTGGCTCTTTTGTATATTAAGCCCCTTTCTGGAGAAAGGTTTAGGAATCACCTTTAATGTATAAGAAGAGAGCTCATTTCTAATTCTGAGAATAAAAAGGTAGGCATGGCTCTCGAAAGATTAGAGTTTGAGAGGTCTGAGGGGAAAAGATTTATCAACTTTTTCAGAGTAGCTCTTGTCGTGGTGTGTTTTGTCTCGTGAGGATGAGGTCTTAGAGGAGTTAAGGCGTATTAGGACTTTGCTTGAGCCTAAGCCTGCGCCTCCACCGCCTAAGGGTTTATGGGGTGAGTTCTCAGATTTTCTTTCGAAGTATAGAGTTATGGGGATGGCCGTAGCCTTTATAATAGGTTTGTATCTCGGCGCGTTGGTTAAGGCGCTTGTCGATGACCTAATCATGCCCATAGTTACGCTTGCAACGCCAGGCATCGAGTGGGAAGCCCTGACAGTTGGCTCCTTCAGAGTAGGGCACTTCATAGGGGCATTAATCACATTCATAATCGTATCTTTCGTCATCTTCCTAATAGTTAAAGCCACAAAAAAGTGGGGAATCGAATAGAAACCTATCTAAATCCCCTCTTTAATTTTAAATTAGAAATAATATTGCAGAAAACTCCCTTTTAGGTTAGAATACTTAGTGAGGGCTCACGTAATCATCAAGAATATTCCGGTAATCCTGGAGGAAAGGGGGAGACATTCTATATTTGCTCTGAACAAAAAGGTAGTCTTCGCGTACTCTTTAACCGTTTATGGGAAATAGGGGCTTCAAGTTAGTTGCATACTCGATGAGTTTTTCCTGTTCGTCCACGCTTAATTCACGGTATCTTTCAGCCGCGTCAATTATATTTGGAACAAGGCGGTAGTCACATGCAGAAGCGACCGTGGTTACGCCTTGAGATAACGCGAACCAGAGGCATTTATCTATATCCGTTTGACTGTCGAATGGCTCATACCAAGTTGAGTATGGTCGCTTCTCTCTCGGTTGTTCGTCAAGGAGAGATGGCCAAGGTCCCTTAGCAAAGGCTTTCATAACTATCGTTCCGATATTTCGTTCCTTTGCAATCTTTAAAACTGGTTCATAATCATTTTCTGGGCAACGATGTCTTCTTAAGACGAAGTTTAATGGGAAAAGCACAGTGTCTAGATCGAACTTTTTCAAAGCTTCAATTATGATTGGTATTCGGTGACTTGTAATCCCTATGTATCTGATTATATCCTTTTCTTTTGCCTCCAGCATCGCTTGAAGAGCACCGTCAGGTCCAAACGCTATCTCAACCTCCTTCAAATCGTCTAATGCATGAAACTGATAAAGGTCTATGTAATCTACATTCATTCTTTCCAACGATCTTTTAAGTTCTTCAGCCGCTTCCTTTTTCTTCCGCTTTTTAGTCTTACACGCAAGGAAGATCTCGTCTCTGTGTTTCTTCATCCATGGACGAAGCCTCAACTCCGCCTCACCATAGGTTGGAGCTACATCGAAATGGTTTACTCCGTGAGACATGACGAACTCAATTATTTCAGCCGCTTTCTTTTGAGAGGTCCGACCAAGAGCACAGCAGCCAAAGGTAATTATACTGCTCATATGATCGGTTCGGCCAAGTCTTCTTTTTTCCATTAATAAGAAAACCTCCAAATGTTATAACCTTAATATTTTCTAATAAAAGCTCTACACCATCCAAAACCGCCAATAAAAGAAAGAAAATCAAAAACCTTTACCAAGAACAACTAAAAAACTACAAAAAATTTAATGGCGGGCCCGGTGGGATTTGAACCCACGACCAACGGCTTACTCCCCACGCTACCATCGTTAGGAGGCCGCTGCGCTGTCCAGACTGCGCCTCCCGAAGGGGTAAGTAAACACTCCCCCTTTTACGGGCCCAGCCTAGACAACAGCGAACGCACAGAGATGGGTTGATGCCTCAAAAAATATTAAAATGTATTGGTGGCAAACCCAGAGGATGAGAGTGTTGAAGGAAAACTTAAATAGAGTGCTTTGAGATTTCCGTAGTTAGCAGATTAGCAATGTCTAGAGAGTTTCGTCATATAGTAAGGGTAATCGATACGGATTTAGATGGAACCCATAGAGTAGATTATGCTCTAACGAAGATAAAGGGTGTCGGTAGTAGATTCGCGAGAGCTGTCATCCAGAAGGCCGAAGTGGACCCTAGCACGCGCGTAGGCTTCCTTTCGGATGATGAGGTTAAAAGAATCGAAGATGTGCTTTTGAACCCTGGAAGATATGGAATCGCCGAGTGGCTTCTGAACCGTAGGAAAGATCTTCAGACAGGGAAAGATCTCCATTTGTTGACTGCGGATCTTACTCTCCGAGCTAAGGCAGATATTGATTTTATGAAAGAGATTAAATCCTGGAAGGGAATACGCCACATTTACGGCCTCAAGGTTAGAGGTCAACGCACTAAAACTACTGGTAGATCCGGAAAAGCGGTAGGTGTTAGAAAACGGAGAAGGGGCTAAAGCGATGGGGGACCCAAAGAAGCAGAGGAAGAAGTATAATACTCCTAAGTTTCCGTGGCAGTTGGATATTCTCGAGTCGGAGCTGAGGTTAATAGGGGAGTATGGCTTAAGGAACAAGCGGGAACTCTGGCGGGCTAAAACACTACTCTCAAAGTTCAGAGGGAATGCCAGATCGCTACTTGGCATGCCAGAGGAAAAGCGAAGAGGCTTGGAGAAGCAGTTACTCAATCGACTACGGAGGCTGGGAATCTTATCTGAGACTGCGGTACTCGACGATGTTCTGGACCTTTCAGTCGAAGACATTCTCGAGCGGAGACTCCAAACCATAGTTTACCGTAAGGGGCTGGCTAGTACGATCCATCAAGCTAGACAGTTAATCACTCATGGTCATATTGCTTTAGATGGCCGGAAAATATCATCTCCAGGTTATCTCGTATTAAAGGAGGAGGATTCCAAGATCGGATATAATCCCTACAGTCCCATCTCGAAGCCTGATCATCCATTGAGGAGAGAAGAGACGCCAGAGATTGGAGAGAGTCAGAAGGTTAAAGGTTAGTGGTGGATGGGTATGAGTAAGAAGTCTGAGCGGTGGGCGGTAGTTCACATATACAGTTCCTATAACAATACTATAGTTCACGCTACAGATCTCTCCGGCGCTGAGACTATAGCCAGAGCTTCCGGAGGAATGTTCGTAAAGGCAGATAGGTTAGAGTCTTCGCCTTATGCCGCAATGCGATCAGCCACCTATGTCGCTT
>CAZOCN010000116.1:0-4387 GCA_964578315.1 uncultured Candidatus Bathyarchaeia archaeon | reverse complement strand
AGGCCTCTCGGTGGCTTGAGAAAGCATAAAGTTGTTTATAAGTTATAAGCACATTTAATGTAGTCAGAGGAGCTTAGGAGGATTGTTAATTGAGCCGAAGGTCTGAATCGTCCGGTAAGAGGAGGTATGATATTCCATTAGAAAGGATCGGTGATTACTCCTGGAGGATACCTAAAAGTTACAGACGTGGGATGCGCGTCCCTGGTTTAGTGTTGGCTGATAGTATGCTTTTGGAGAAGATGAGGACGGATAGGACTCTTCTCCAATGTGCCAACGTGGCTCATCTCCCTGGAATCTATAAGCATTCTATAGTACTGCCGGATGGACATGAAGGGTACGGCTTTCCTATAGGAGGCGTGGCGGCTACGGATTATGATGAGGGCGTGATTAGTCCTGGAGGCGTAGGATACGATATCAACTGCGGCGTTCGTCTTCTGACAACTAATCTATCCAAGGAGGATATTGTACCAAAACTCAGAGATCTTACAAAAACTATATTCACGAATGTTCCCTGCGGTTTAGGTAGCAGAAGAAAAAATTTCCGGGTTACACTGAGTGAGCTTAACAGAATCTTAACGGAAGGAGCAACGTGGGTTATAGAGCAGGGGTTAGGTTGGGACGCTGATGCAAAGCATTGTGAGGAAGGAGGGTTTATGGAAGATGCGGACCCTGACAAAGTTTCAGGTCGAGCTAAGGAGCGGGGGTACAGTCAAGTAGGGACGCTGGGGTCCGGCAACCACTTCCTCGAGATAGAGGTTGTAGATGAGATCTATGATCCTAGAGTGGCGAAGACCTTCGGTATAACTTCTGAGGGGCAGATCACTGTGATGATACACTGTGGAAGCAGAGGGTTGGGTCATCAGATATGTTCTGATTATCTGAAGGTTATGGAGAAAGCTGTTCATAAGTATAAGATAGAGCTTCCAGACAGGGAGTTAGCCTGTGCTCCAACCAGCTCGAAGGAAGCGGAGGACTATTATAAGGCGATGTGTTGCGCCGTTAACTTCGCCTTCGCAAACCGTCAAGCTATTACACATTGGGTGCGGCAGAGCTTCGAGAAAGTTTTCCACAGTTCAGCTGAAAACTTCGGTCTCGAATTAGTGTATGACGTCGCTCATAATCTAGCGAAGATTGAGGAACACGAAATTGATGGGAGAAGAGTTAAAGTTTGGACCCATAGGAAAGGGGCTACTAGGGCCTTTCCTCCTGGCCACGCGAAGGTCCCGACGGATTACCGGTCGGTGGGCCAGCCGGTTATAATACCGGGATCTATGGGAACTAGTTCTTGGGTGCTGGTGGGTACAACTAAAGCGATGGAGGTCTCTTTCGGGTCTACAGCCCACGGGGCTGGTAGGATGCTGAGTAGAGCAGCCGCAAAACGGAGGTTCTGGGGAGGAGAGGTAAAGAAAGATCTGGAGGCCAGAGGCATTATTACGATGTCTGCCAGCTCAGTTGTCTTGGCGGAAGAGGCAGACGCAGCTTATAAGGATGTGGACCGTGTAGTTGAGGTGAGTCATAAATTAGGTATAGCAACTCGGGTGGCTCATCTTAGGCCCATAGCGGTCGTGAAGGGGTAACCTCAAGAAAAGGTTTAAGAGAAATCAGAAGTTTTTCTCTAGTTGGGGAGATAGAGGTGGCTCGTGGAAAGAACTTGCTTCGCTGCCCTAAATGCGGGTTCACCTTTGACGTCACATACGGTAGGTCCTTCGCATGTGCAGGTTGCTCCTCTATAGTTCACTGTGACATGGCTAAATGCCCTTCTTGTGGTCACGAGTTTCTTATACGCGAAACGAAGGGTTTGTTCTCAGAGATTCGTTAAAACGCGCGAGAGGGATAGGAACTCTAGTTTTCTCTTTTTGACGTTATGAGTATATGTCCATAGAGGCATTCGTCTGGAGGCATGTGTATAGGTTCGGGGTCGTCTTCCTCTATAACTTCAACTGGTGCTCCTCTTATTAGAACTGCTGGAATCTGTTCTCTAGTTTCTCCCATTATTAAGTGAGCCGCGCTCGCCAAGTCATCAGCTAAGGCATGTGTGGTGATATGTATCTTCTTACCGTAAAGGTCGGTCTCTGACCTGCAGTCCTTGACAGGTTGTATGCCCGCAACCCCTATAGCAACTCCTATGGTTCCCCTACGTAGCGGTGTTACGCGACTATCGACTATTAGGACCCCCATTCTCTTCCCGTATCTCTCCATGATAGAACGTCTAATGTTCTCTGCTGTCTCTTGAGGATTCTTAGGCCAGAGAACCACGTAGCCTTCCGGTGCATTTTTGAAGTCTACTCCGGCATTTGCGATGAAGAGTTTATCTTTTAGGGTAAGCAGAGCTCTCCAGACACCGCCGTAAACCCCCTTCGATTCTTGGAGGACTATCTCTACATAGCTCGGTGCTAACCCATATTTCTCCGCGAGGGTTGAGGCCTCCTTTGAAGGCGTGATCGATTTCAAATATACCAGTCTATTCTGAGTTATCGCTATAACTTTACTTCCGATGGCGAGTATGTCGCCATCTTCAAACCGGATCCTCTGCGCCTCCATTGAGGATACTATCTCTGTTAGGAGGTCATCTCCGGGTTTCAGGAGATTCACCTTTATGCCCGTGAGTATCAAGGCTATACACCAAAGCAAGCTAGATTCCCAGAGATTTATTCCTTCCGCATTTTTAGATTATATCCGCCTAATTCAAAGCCGTAGGCGTCCAAGGCTTTTACCAAGAAGACGCCGATTAGAGAGGCGATGACCGTGATTATTATGCGCTCTACAGGGTAAAGAAGCGTTAAGGTTTGCCAAAGAGCCCTCCAGTAATCAACTTCTTGGAAGACGAACTCGAAAAAACCTTCAAACATCAAACTACCCACTAATTGATTGAGTAAAGTGGAGGTTAGGGATATCCCAGCTATCCCTACAACTAACCTGAAGATGCCTTCCCGTTTCCGGACGTAATCTATGGCTTTTACCTGTAGTGGGGACGCTAGAAATAGGATGCCTAAAATCTGGAACCAAAGGTACTGTGGATAAACCCAAGCTGGTCCTATATTAGGGAAGAAACAGAAGGCGAGTAGCACTAATAAATAAGTCACTAACAGGGGAAAACGTCTCCGCTGGTAGAGTAAGCCTGAAGATAGGGCCGCAGTCGCTCCAGGAACGAAACTTAAGGGTCCGAACACGCTTGTCGGAGAAAGCATAGTTCCGATTAAGCCGCCTATAGCTACCGTTACGAAGCCGATTTCGGGTCCTAATATTAATCCGAGTAGTGGCGCTAATATTGATGAGAGGGTTATGAACTTTCCAGCATCGCCTATAATTGGGAAAAGAGATAACAGCGAGAACAACGCGTAAATCGGCGCGAAGGAGCAAACTAGTGCAATATACAATGTTGAGTAACGCTTCATTTCACTCTCCCACAGAACACCAGCATTTTACTATTTTAGTCTTTTCTCCTCTTCCTTTCCATATAGAATTTTCAACATCTCGCACAAAGTTATTAAATTTAAAATTAACACATAACAGTACATAGAACCCTTGCGGTGATTCTAGTATGAAGAAGATTCCTTTGAATCTTTCAGAATATGCAGAAGAAGCTTTTAAGATGCTTGAGAATGGTGGTCTCTTAGTCTCGTCGATAGGGAAAAATAATAAAGCGAATGTGATGACGATTGGCTGGTGGCTTTTAGGACGTAGCTATCATGATCATCCAGTATCTGTGATTGCCATAAGACCTGCAACTTACACTTTCAAACTTTTAGAGGAAGTGCCAGAATATGTTATCTCTGTGCCAACGCCTGAATTACGAGAGGCTGTTGATCTTTGCGGAACCGCAAGTGGAAGAGACATTGATAAATTTGAGGTCACTGGACTCACACCTATAAAATCAGAACATGTTAAGCCTCCATCAATTAAGGAGTGCCCGATAAACATAGAGTGCAGAATATACCACAAAGAAAGACCGCCTCATATGATACTGACCCCTGAACATAGAATGAAACCCTTAACAGCCCAACATACAATATACTTCTCAGAGGTTTTAGGCACTTACAGGCTCTATTGAACAATGGAATAGAAACTTAATTGTTGTAGGATTGAGAGAGATTCGAGAGGAACTTTGTAGAAAAACTATTTTTGGATAATTGAAAGCTTATTAAACTGTTGATGCACCTTTTTCTGAATAATTCAGAGGCATCTCAATTAGAGACTATATTTTACAGTTTGTTCCTCAATTGTTTTCTACCATGACTTAGAATAGTTTTAATGCTGGAGACAGCTTGGTAAGTCGATTCGAAATCCGAGATTCCAAGTAAAATAGATCTACGGAACCCTCCGTTTGGATTCTGAAATTTAGCTATGACTTCTAAGGTTTCCTCGGGATACCTACAGCTTTCGTTCA
>CAZOCN010000115.1:0-4543 GCA_964578315.1 uncultured Candidatus Bathyarchaeia archaeon | reverse complement strand
CACCGGAAGCCTAAAGGCCCATTGCCCTTCTATTTGAATATCCTTCTCCATATTCTTCCCAGTCAAGAAGGAGGCCCAGAGGACTACGGTTCTTTCCATCTCGAATTCTGTTATGTCCGTCTCTCCGTATTCCCTTTGCATGAGGTTCACGCAGTTATACCTCTGGACTTGTCGTAGGTCTAGAGCATCTAGGGCGAGAACTATCATCTTTCTGCCCTCGTTCCCCTACATATATCCTAAACTTCTCAGCTTCTGCATCATATACGCTCTCTCTTTATCCTGTGCCCGTCCTGCCCTCTCGGGGACATCCGTCGTCTTGAGTTCTTCTATTATCTCGTCGATTGTAGCCGCCTTGGAGGGCACAGGCACCGTACAGGGCATACATCCCAAGCTTCTGTATCGCTTTCCATCCTTTGCGTAATAGAGCGGATTTACTGGCAGCCCCTCACTCCTTACATACTCCCAAACATCCAGTTCGGTCCAGTGGAGTATTGGATGAACTCGCATGTGGGACAAGTCCTCGGAAGGCTTCACATAAATATCCCATAATTCAGCCGGTTGATCGGTGTATTTCCATCTGAAGTCCTTATCTCTCGGAGAAAAGTATCTTTCTTTAGCCCTTATCTCATGCTCATCTCTCCTAATCGCTAGGATTAGAGCGTCAAAACCCTCCTTTTTTATTAGATCCTTGAGTGGTTCAGTCTTGAGTTGCGTACAACAAGCAAGCTTTCCTTTCCCAGGCGACATCCCAGTCTTTAACGCCTCTTCATTCCTAGCTATTATTAGATCTAGATTCCATTCCTCAGCGATTCTATCCCTGAACTCATATATCTCTGGAAACTTATACCCTGTATCGATATGTATAACGGGGAAGGGAACTTCCCCGAAGAAGGCCTTCCGGCATAGCCAGAGCATCGTTGTGGAATCTTTCCCTGTACTCCAGAGAACCGCCAATTTCCTGAATTGAGCTTTCGCCTCTCTTAAAATAGAGACGCTTCTTTTCTCTAATTCTTTAAGGTACTCTCCCATTGAGTCACTTTCCTACAGTAACTACTTTTCATCTGGTGAAGACGACGATATTTAAATGTTGCTTCAATTTTTAATCATATATGTATCAGTGAGATATAAATATATGAATCGGAGAAAGAATAAATGAGAGTGACTTGTCATGGTTGAATATGTGAACATACCCATACCAAAGCCGCTCTACGAGAGGTTGAAGAAGAGTCTAGAGGGAAGCGGATACCGTAGCACCACGGAATACATAATTTATCTAATAAGAAAGAAGCTCCCGGACCTAGAATCGGAGAATATGGAAAAAAGACTGAAGGCACTAGGCTACATCTCGTAGAAAAGAGAGCGTGTTTCTGTCTAGTTTAGGATGCTAAACTTTTGTCAGTTTGAGCTGTAGAGTCTATGAAGGTTATATAGTAGAAGTTTTTCCTTCCCTAACCTTTCTACGCGTGCATAGGTTGTTGTTTGTTTCGATGTGTATAAATAGCATTACAAGAGAAGTAGTAGGGGATGCTTCTTTACTTTTTCTAGAAGCTTCTCATCAGCGGTTACCAATTTGACATTTAAGCTTTCAGCCAATGCCATGTATGAGGCGTCGTAGATACTTATATCGTATTTTCTTGCGATGGATATCGTTTTTTCTGCCACCTCTTTTGTTGGCGGTTTAATTGACAAGGATAAGTCTATTAATGCATTTATCGAATCTTTCACATCTTCCTCTGTGAAGTCAGGTTTACAGTTTAATGCGTTAGCAACTTCGTATAAGAGCAAGGTGGGAGCTGTAAGCTCAACGTCTCCTTTAACGTGGCTCTCTTTATATTGCACAGCTTTGTCAGTGTTTTCCTCCTCGCTGTACCATTTAGTAACCACAGAAGCGTCGATGACTATCTTCTCTTTTCTCGCCATTCTCTTATCACCGCAACGCTATTCCATTTAACCTTTGATTTGGCTCTGAGTTCTTCTATGGTTTGGGATGCCTTCCTCATCTTTTCTCTTTTTAACTCCTCAGCGATGGCTTGACGTATAACTTCTGACCAGTTTACATGCTTAAGCTTCTTCATCTCCTTTCTGAGTTCTTCAGGAACCCTAACGGTAATTGTTACCATATGATCCACCGAGAGGTATTTCACAACAGCACAGTATATAAATTTTGCATATACAAAAAGTTATTACAAAGCATGTTTGAACATCCGCTTTTATGTTAGCACGATGCGACTAGTCTACCAGCGTCCCTATCGCGGCTATACACTGCGTTTTTTCTGGGTAATTGATCCGAATAGGCATGTTTTTGTGGTAGGGTCGAGTTTTAACTGGTTCTTTTATGATTTTCTTTCAGGTTCTGTTTTCTAGTTTTCTGCTGAGTATTTCTTAGCGTTTCATGCTTTCTGTTACGCCTCTTCCGGCAGCTCTGAGCTTTGCATGATTTGAATATTCCATTTGATTCACGGAGGTAGTTGTGTATTTGTCTATTTTTAAAATGTTGCCTCTTTGACTAGCTCTTCCAGTTCTTTAAGCCTTGTTTTTATTTCTTTTTCATCAAAGTTTGTGGCTATATCTTTGATCGTTTCCGCGGTGTGTGCAGCCACAACGAGCCATCTCTTCCTCTGTGGAAGGTGTATCTTTTTTCTATTTTGGTTCTCATGAAATGTTCTATCCATGCGTAAGAGTCTACTATATATTTCATAATCGTTCGCTATGGTCCCTCAAGCCGCTTATATCGACTTGTTTATGGGAAGAGTTTGAGTCCTAGGGCTTCTAGCGGCTTGAAATGTTTTAGGTCTAGTGTGTAGAGACTTGCGTCGTTGTTGATGGTTATCGCTGCTATCATTGCGTCTGTTCTGCGGATTGTTCTTCCTGTTTTTTCCATTTCTAACTCGATTTCGGCAGCCAGTTTCGCATCTTTCTTTGTGTAGTTAAGTACGGGTAGTTGCAGGATTTCTTTCACTGGTTTAGCGTATTTTTGGAGGCCATATAGTATTTCGTGGAGGTTTATTGCTGTTATGCTTATATTTTCGTTGCTTTCAACTATTTTGTTTAGGGCTTCTTCGCCCTTCTTAGATTTTATGTCGAATATTTCTATTAGCACGTCGGTGTCTATTACTATCATATTCTGCGCTCAGCCCTTGAAGCGTAGATTTCTGAAAGGATTTTCTCTTTGTTTTTGAATTCAACACATCCTCTGAGATTCTTTAGAGTCTCAATGGGATTCATACCTTCTATAAGTCTTTCGAAGAGTTCGCTGAAGCTTTCCTTTTTTCCTTTTACCGCTAGGAGTTTTTTGTAAACTTCTTCTCTTATAGTTATGGTTTTAACCAAATTTTTTCGCCTATAAAAGAGCGTGTTTAAACATACATTTAAACATTATGAGAATTGTTTTTTAGCGGTTTGTTCACCGCGATAGCTTGGATGTTGATTTTTCACGCTACACAGGCGTGGCTCTGAAGTTGTTGGTGTATACGTCTGCGCGGTTTTTAGGGAGAGTATAAACGAGAGTAGCATAGAGTATTCCAGAAGAACTCCTAAAAAAAGTTGGATGAACAGTCCAAGCGCCTAAACCAAACACGAAGCGAATTCATAGCCAGAATATTGGAGGAAAAGCTTGGAGGATTAATGATGGATAAAGCTCCCAAGCATCCAACAGTGTTATGGAAGCTAAGCGCGGGAGGCTACTTAAAGTTTAGGTCTCCAAGATTTCAGGGTAGAATAATCAGGGAAAATGGATTGTTGAAGTGGCTAGTGGAGACCGATCGTTTGAATTTTAAGGTGGATTGTAAGGGTATTATGGGTGGTTTTTGATTCGGAAAGAAGCGTTTTTCAGCTTTTCTAGCCTTTACAGAGCTTTCTACAGTCTCCTTTCTGGAAAAAATTTTCAGTCATCAACCCTTCAATCGATCTGTTTTCCGCCTTCCACTTGCGTTTGGTATCTAGGAAAACTGCCGTAGGCTTTAGCTGTTCGGGACGACGTCAAAGTGTTGGAAGTCTTGTTATCCCTTCTATTTTGTCGAAGTCTTCATCGAACGAGTATATTTCTTTTATGTTGTTTAGCCTCATGACATCGACGGCTAAGGCGTCGTTGGCTTCAAGCTTCAAATCGTCTCCCAATTCAGTTGCAGCGAAGTATGCTTCTCGGGTTATGCTCATTATTTTCACGTTGTCGAGCATGAACAGACCACGGATGACGGTAATTAGCTGGTCTAGTGGCATACCGTGTTTGAGAATGTTCACTATTTCGGAAACGTGTACAACGGTCATTGTCACTTCTTCTTTTCCCTGAGATACGTTGCTGATTATCTTCTTTGCATATTCCTTCATCTGTTTCTCTTTTTGAGTTAGCTGTCTTTTCGGTTTATAGTAAGCATAGATGAATACGTTGGCGTCTAAAAACCTCATGTGCTTGCCTCATAGAATTTCTTTTCGAACTGTTTCCAGCTTCCGATGGCTTCCACGCCCAAGTCAACCTTGTCAAAGTTTTCAGTCAAGTCAACATGACGCTTAGGAACTATCTTCAAATATCCTTTCCTCTTAATTA
>CAZOCN010000114.1:0-4647 GCA_964578315.1 uncultured Candidatus Bathyarchaeia archaeon | reverse complement strand
AAATCTCCTAAACATGGCTAAAATCCCGATTTGCTAATACACCACCTATTCTCTTCTCAAAGTGTGATATACGGTTTTAAGCTTCACAGTCGCCGGATTCTTAACCGACCCGCACCCTCACTTTCTAATCCCAAATATTTTTACGCGTCTTAACTATCGGTTCGATTATTTTAGGCGATATGACTAAATTGGCAGCTTCTGGAGCTACTGTGATAGTTCTTCAAGGCTCGGATAATTCTCTATTTTGCTAGGTCGATATAATGTTAAAATTTAAATTAGAAATCATCATGACAAAATATTTAATATATCACTTTAAAAAGTTATATACGTTAATTTCATTCGTAATTGTCCCCCCAGAAAGGTGAAGTTGATGGGTATACTATTTGTTTCTTGTGGAAGTGGTGGAGAGAAAATCCTTGCGACAGGCTTCTTAGAACATGAGAATATTCGCGATGACATAAACCTGGGCTACGCAATTAACACCAGCGCTATGGACCATGAACGTGTTAAAACCTTGTTCCGCTTAGCAAATATGAATCTCCCGTCAAACCTAATCTTGAAGACCATAGGGAAAGGACTGGGATCCGGGAAAGATATTTCAATGGGACTGAAAGCCTACGGCGACTATCGGGAGGATATAAGACAGGAGCTTAAAGAGTTCTCCGAAAAAAGAAATTTAGACATAGCATTCGTCTTCTCATGCCTCGGTGGAGGTTGCGGAACAATGGTGACAGGCGAGGTCTGCAGAGACTTAAAGGAAACCCTAAATATCGGAGTAATCCCGATAGTAACTCTACCCTTTCGAAGAGAGGGAGGAATCTTCCTCTCAAATGCTAGGAAAGGCTTAGAACACCTCCTTGAATTCGACAGCTACCCCCTGATAAGCGACAACGAACGCAACTCAAAGTATGTTAGCAGCGTCAGCTCAGGGGTGAGACGCGCAAACAGACTTATGCTCAACCTAATTTCTAGACTCGTTGACTTAGTTAAGTATGGAGACTTCGCCATACCCCCCATGGACATACAGGACTTACTGAGAATTGTAAGGCCTTCATGCGGATTGTTCACCACATTAGAGATGGATAAACAGACAGACCTCGAAAAGGGATGGAAAAAACTCTTGGAAGAGAATGTATCCGTGGATGCGAAACCCATCGAGAAGACAAACGCCTTCGTCGTCTTCCAAGGACCAGAGTTCCCCCAAAAAATCGCTGATGAAATCACAAAACACCTCAGAAAAAAGTTTAGGGTACATAACATCCTCCAAACAGTCCTTGAAAACGATTTTGAGAAGTTTTCCGTTACAGCCATCATATATGGATTAGCTGTTGACACAATAAAACCAAAATTCGAGCAGAAAGGATCTTGGCTAGAAGGATCTTGGACCCCTGATTACGCAATTAAAAAAATAAAGTAGTGCACCTTACCAAACCATAAACGTTCATCCGTGATAGATTCAACAAGAAATCCCATTAATAGGGAAAGACGCTAAAAAATCTTGGTCTATAGAACTCGGATTTTCTTGAGGGATTAGGCGAAACTCCGATACATTTTCTAATTATGACAACGTAGCTTCCATTAAATGATGGAGGGAGAGTTGGTTGGTGCATAAAATTACTGAGTTAGAGGGCATTGAGCACGAGAAAGTTCAGGTTGGCGAGGGAATAGCCTACACTCACACGAGTAAAACTGTTAAAAAGCCTTTGGAGGAGTACCTCCGTTTCATAGATTCTTTACACTGCCAAATCGAAGAGGTTTTGGCGTGGAGAGTGGACCCTGGAGGTGATCTCTTTAACTGTTTGAAGGCTAAAATATATGAGGAGGAGGCTTACCCTGCCTTCATTCCAGCGATGGTTGGAACCATAACTAAGGCTTCTATTGGATATTTCCTCTCGGAGAAGGGAATCTTCCACGTAAACACTTTAATCACCCCTACAGGTTTAGAGCTAGTTTCTGGGAGCGGTACGGTAGGTCTGGAAGAAGGAAGGGTTACGCCCCATATCCACATAGTAGTCGCGGATCATACAGGCAACGCCTACGGGGGACACCTCTTCCCTGGGACAATAGTTAAGGAGTATGTAGAAGGCTTCCTCTTGAAAGTGAAGGGTGTAAGGTTTGAAAGAATATGGAATAAACGAATAAAGGCGTATCCTTTGCACTTCATAAAGATAGATGAGTGACCTAATGATTCATATAGAGAGTATATAATTGAAGACGGGAGTTAATAGGCGCCTATAAGAGTTATTGGGAGACTCCTCCAATCAATTTAGGGCTCAGCCTAAGATCCCTATCATTGACCTTCTCTTATAGAGTTACACAGTTGCGATTTGAACTCCCTCTTAATTTATATTGAAGTTCGCTAAGGAAGTTTTAATCTAGAGTTCGGAGTATAGGAAGAAGGCGACTCGAATAATGGAGGCTCACACTCTAATAATAACTGAGAAGCCAGACGCTGCAGAGAGAATTGCAAAGGCTTTGGATCTTCGGGGTAAACCAAAAAAGAAGAAGGAGAAAGGAGTACCTTTCTTTGAGGCGTATAGAGACAAGAAGTTGGTCGTAGTTTCAGCGCTCGGTCACCTTTACACTGTTGTACAGGAGAGAGGGAAGAGAAACTATTATCCGGTGTTCAATTTCCGTTGGGTTCCTCGTTACAGGGCAGAGAGGAAAGCTGAGCAGATAAGGTACTGGATAGAAGTTATATCGGAGCTTGCTAAAGACGCAGATGAATTCATCGATTCTTGTGACTATGACATAGAAGGCAGCTTAATTGGCTACACGATCCTCCACTATGCCTGTGAAGGGAAGGATTCTGTAGCTAAGAGAATGAAGTTTTCAACTCTCACTAAGAAGGAGTTGGAGGAGGCTTATGAGAAACCAATGGAGAATCTAGATTTCCCCCTCATAGAGGCTGGCAGGACGAGGCATGAGGTGGACTGGCTTTATGGAATAAACCTTTCACGCGCCCTCACGCTCTCAGCTAAGAGGTGGAGTGGTAGATACACAACGTTGAGTACGGGGAGGGTTCAGGGACCGACGTTAAGTTTCCTTGTGGAGAGGGAGAAGGAAATTAAATCCTTCGTTCCAACTCCTTACTGGGAGATAAAAGCTAAAGTTGAAGTCGCCGGCGACGTCTTCGAGGTGAACTATGAAAAGTCTCCGATAGAGCGTAAGGTAGAAGCTGATTCTATAGTGTCAGCTTGTGAGGGAAAAGAGGGAGTTGTGTCCTCCATTGGCGTGAGGGAGTATCAGCAGAAGCCGCCTATACCCTTCGATTTAGGCGCCCTACAAAGCGAGGCCTACAGTCTATTCCGTTATACGCCTAGACGCACCTCTGACATCGCGCAACGTCTCTACTTAGACGCTTTAATCTCCTATCCCAGAACTAGTAGTCAAAAACTACCGCCGGTGATAAACTATAGGAACATACTGACCTCGTTAGGTAAACATAAGCCATACAGTGAACTGACAGCGCTACTCTTAAAGAAGGAAACGTTGAAACCTAGGGAAGGAAAAAAGGAAGACCCTGCTCATCCAGCAGTGTACCCCACTGGGAACTTGCCTGAGAGGGAACTCACAGACCCCGAGAAAAGAATTTGGGATCTTGTTGTTAGGAGGTTTATGGCTACCTTCGGCGAACCTGCGATTAAACAGAGCATGAAAGTTATCTTCGAGGTTGAAGGGCATAGATTTGTTCTTAGTGGAAGGAGGATCGTTAAAGAGGGATGGCTCAGATTTTATAGGCCCTTCCTAAAGGGAGATGAAGTGATCCTTCCACCTTTAAAGGAGGGGATGCCTGCGTATTTCAGGGAGGTTCTCTGTATAGATAAATATACGAGCCCCCCAGCGCGGTTTAACCCTTCGAGTCTCCTTAAGAAGATGGAAGCCGAGGGAATTGGAACGAAGGCTACTAGGGCGGATATAATTGAGACCCTTTACAGGAGAGGCTACATAGATGGAGAGAGGATCGTGGTGACTGACATCGGCTTTGATGTGATAGAGGTCCTTGAGAGATACTGTCCGTTGGTGGTTTCAGTAGATATGACAAGAGAGTTAGAGGAGAGAATGGAACGCATTCGAAGTAATGGTGAAAAACGCGAGAGCGTTCTTTTAGACGCTGTTAAACGCCTCAAACCTATTCTTGAAAGTTTTAAGATGAAGGAGGAACTGATTGGCGAGGCACTTAGTCAGGCAATACGAAGAGCCAGGCTTAATGAACGCATTATAGGAGCTTGTCCGAGTTGTGGAGATGGAAGACTGATGATCCTCTATTCTAGAAGGACCCGAAAACGTTTCATCGGATGCACTAACTACTTTAAAGGTAAATGCACCACATCTTTCCCGCTCCCTCAGAAGGGCACGGTGAAGCCTGCAAGGAAGAATTGCAGTAAATGTGGATGGCCCTTAGTGCTGGTGAAGACTGTTGGTCGGAGACCGTGGAACCTTTGTTTTAATCCTGATTGCCCGTCAAAGGAGGCGCGGATAAAGAATGAAGTGTAAAATCTGTGATAGGGAGGCTGAAGGGGAATACTGTGACTATCACGGTAAAGCCTACAGTAACATTAAACAGCAATTCGAGAAGTGGAAGATAGCTTTAGGTCTATCATGGGAGGAGTATTTACGTAAAGTTATACAGAGATCGGAAGAGCA
>CAZOCN010000113.1:0-4707 GCA_964578315.1 uncultured Candidatus Bathyarchaeia archaeon | reverse complement strand
GCAGCCTTCGGATGTAGAAAAATACGGTAGCTCAAGGGATCTCCTCAAGCCGCACAAGAACGTCAGGTTTTTCCTTGGCTTCCTTATTCCGCTCATCAAGCATCTCGTAGAACCTTCTTGTACGCTCACGCTCGTGGTAGAGAGCTATAATAGTCTTTATGGCGTCGCTTCGGCTTCTGAAACGGCCTTCAGCAACCCACTTGTCAATTTCTTCAACGAGCTTGTCAGGTATCCTGACTTGGACCTGAACCAAACGTCTTCACCGAAAGTAAACATAAACGTTTACAATAATAAGCGTTTCCCTCTAAATAGATCGATCTTCTCCTCTTCCAATATAAACACCGATAACTATTAGACGATCGATCGGCTACCTCCTCATAGCATTATAGAAGCACACTGCTGAGCTTAGGAGGGGTATTAACGCCAGGGCCAGTTGCACGCCTTCACACTTGGACCACACAGCCAAACCGAACATGCTCAGCATGGCTACCGTGGACTCCACCACCCCTAGCACGTAGAAGAGCGCATGTGAGAGCAAGCGCAGCCTAGACCTGTAGAGTACCAAGCCGGCGAGGAGGAGTATGCCTATGAAGGCCAAGGCTGAGGCGCCTACCGTGGAGTCTTGCACGAGCAAGTTAGGCTTTAAAGCGGCTGTGGATAGGTAGGTGAAGGCACGTGTTAGAAGGAAGGCATCCGCCATCCTGCCAGAAACCTCCATCAACCCCACCCACCATAAAGTCAATGCTAGCTAAACTAATATTAAACTTATTCAAAAAGCTCGATAACTCCCCCATTATCGATCGATGAAGTATGGAGTATTTGAGGGGAATGTTTTGTAAACTAATAGTGTTTGCGTAAGTCTTACGTTGTCAAGTTCTCTGATTCTCGCTACCGCTTCTTTGAGGCGGCCCATGTTATCAACTTCGATTTTACAGAGGATATCGTATATCCCATAGACCAAGCAAGCTTCAGTGACACCTTCAAGTTTAACTAGGTCTTCGAGAACCTCTTCGCCGGTACCCGCCTTCACATTTATTATTACATAAGCCATACGCGTATAATCGACCCCCTCATTTAAATCGTAAATACCTTTATAAGGAATCAGAAGAACACATTAATGAAAGATATTTATATATAAACATAAAATGGTATATAATTTCTAGAGTACAACCTAATTCACTTTAGAATTCGCTCCAATAGCTTTTTCATCGCTTTTCGGGAATACATTAAGGTTTTTTCTGAAAGGTCTATACCGAAATTAAAATTTTCGCCTTTCACTGAACACACCCAGCCTTCAATTGATTTTCCAGTTAACTCTTTTAATAGAGCTAAAAGTGAAGCAGGAGAGAAATAGTGAAAAGTGAAGCTTATCTCAAATTTGGGAGATAAGTATCCTATTTTAAAGCCCTCAGGTATTTCTTCAGTAGTTGCGTCAATAAAAATTACGCGATCATATTTCTCTAATTCCTCAATTATCTCAGGCCCTAACTGGTGAACAAGCATAGTTGTTATACTGGCATTTTTCCTAAACAACTTATTTAACCTATCAATAATGTACGCGCCTACCCCATCGTCTCGTCTTGTTTCGTTCCCAACGCCTATTATCAACGTCTTTTTATTATGCACACTCTTCTACCTTGAAATTTCTTTTATGAGCTCGCCTTCATGTGAAACTATTTTTATTTGAAGCGGCATCTGTCCAAGAGCGTGTGTTGCACAGGAGAGGCATGGATCGTAACAGCGGATAGCAACCTCTATTCTATTCAAAATCCCCTCTCTTACCTCGCCTCTCTTGATGTATTTCTTGGCAACTTCGAGTACAGACTTGTTCATAGCCAGATTGTTGTGCCCTGTTGCAACGATCAAGTTGCATCTCTGTATTGCTCCGCGATCGTCCACTTGATAATGATGTATGAGAGTGCCTCTAGGAGCCTCGGTGATTCCGATTCCTTCACTGTTAATATGCCTTGAAGCATTGAAAATATCAGTGGAGCAGATAGTTTCGTCTTCTAGGAGGAACCTTGCTTTTTCTAAGGCGTATAGAACCTCAATCATTCTAGCGTAATGGTAGAACATGGAAGAGTCTACAACGCCGTTTACGCTGTAATCTTTGAAATCTTTCATTGCTTCTCCCGCGAGAGGCGTTGAAATGCCATCTGCCACGTTCACTCTTGCAAGAGGCCCCACGCGGTACATACCCGCTGGATACCCCTCCTTGGAATAGTAAGGGAACTTCAGGTAGGACCAGTCTTCAACAGCTTCTTCTATAATCGATGTGTACTCCGGTATTTCCTTCTCTTCGATTATTAAGCCTTCATTAGATCTCATACGTAGTTTACCATTGTAGAATTCCAGGTTCCCTTCTTCATCGACTAGCCCGAGATAATTTGACTTGAACCTTGCAAAATTAATGATCTCCTCACTTTCATCTTTACAGTACTTTTTTACTAATTCAAGTGCTACTTCGACACCAGTGATGCATTCATCGATTCCCATTAGCAGTGCTCTTCGATCTTTGTCAGAGAGAGCGGCTCTAACACCTCCAGGTATGGCGTAGTTGATATGAATTCTGCTACCGCTCAGTCTTTCAAGAATTTCTTGCCCAAACCTTCTAAGTTTTATGCCAGTCTTCCCTAACTCTGGTTTCTCTTTTAATACTCCGGCAATATTCCTTTTTTGAGGGTCTGACTCCATTCCGAAGAGTAGGTCGGGGCTTGCTAAATAGAAGAAGTGAAGTGCATGGGATTGTATTATTTCACCTGTTTGGAGGAGTTCCCTTAATTTTCTGGCTGTTTCAGTTATTTCTGCGCCTATTATAGCGTCGCATGCTTTGGCGGAAGCGATGTGATGGCTGGTATAGCATATTCCACATATCCTACTTGTTATCAGAGGCATCTCCCAGAATAATCGTCCTTCACAGAATTTCTCGAATCCCCTATACTGTAAAACGTGGAATCTAGCGTCAGAGACGTCGCCGTTTTGGTTGAGGTAGATAGTTACTTTTCCATGTCCTTCCACTCTTGTTACCGGCTTTATCACGATCTCTCTTGTCTCATTATTCATGGATATTCTAGCGCCTCCTAACCTTTACATATGAATCATAATGTAACAGATTACTTGGAAGCCTCGCGTCTTTTCCTTTAAGAAGATTATTTATCACGTGAAGTATAGCCTCCGTGTTTGGTGGGCAGCCTGGAATATAATAGTCCACCTTAACTATCTCGTCAACCCGTTTTACTGAATCAAGAAGTTTCGGGATCTGCTCCCCTCCAGGAACTTTTCCTTTAACTGTAGTCTCTGTACTCACGAATCCTCTCTGGAGAACTTCTTCTTTCTCAAAGAGGTTCCTTACGGAGGTCATTCCTCCGAAAACGGCGCAGTCCCCCAACGCAATTAGAATCTTACAGTTTTCTCTTAATTCTTTTAATGTTTCCACGTTATCTTCATCTGCGACGGCGCCCTCCACTAGACCTATGTCTGAAGGGGTAAACTCTTTTATGTCTGTCAATGGGCTTTTGGCCAATTCAATTACTTCGAGTAAATCGATTACTCCTTCGTCTGCATTCAGCAGGGACATGTGGCAGCCTGAGCAGCCTGAGAGCCAAACGGTTGTAACTTTCAATTTTTTCTTCATATGACATCACCTCAAAAGGGTGCATACATCTCTTCAATTCTCGCCTGTGCTTCTTCATACTTCAACTCTGTTTTTAGACCCTCCGAAATCTTGAGTAGTATATCTTCATCCTTCATGAAGTTTGGAGGAGGCTTAGTGACCCTATTCAACTGCCTAAGGTTTCCATCCATATCAGTTACTGAACCCTCTTTCTCAGCCCATGTTAGCGAGGGAATTACTACATTCGCTAGTAAGCTGAGATTGGATTTATAGGATGCTTGAAGAACTAAGAAATCGAGGTTCATCATCTTTGCGGCAATACTTGCTTCCCTCAGTTTTTCATCTGAGAGTATCACGTAGGCACCTCTAATGCCAAGGTCTCTAAGGTCTCTGTCGAGACTCTTCACTCCTATAGGATATAGTATGTCAAGTGCGCCTTGGCTGTTCCCTCCAAGCCTTTGACATAGGAGAGGAAGCCTACCATCAAATCTGTCCATAACACCTGATAAGAGAAGTATCGAGTTGAACACGTTCGGATAAGGTTCCAAGTCTCCTCCCACTAATATGATACTCTTCTTTCCTCCTGTTATAAGTTTCAAGAAGGCTTCAAGAGCGTCTCTTCCGATGCCTGTTACCCACTCTATCTTTTTAGCTGTTATGTTGGATGAGAGGTCTGTTACGCGAGGCGTCTCTTCCTCGCTTTTTAATATCATATCAAGAACCAGTTTTGAAGCTCCCTTGAAGAAGGCTTCTTCCGTTCCTTTTATTGGGTCTAGTTGAAGGTTTACGAGCGAAGTTAACTCATTCACTGTAGAGCTTATAGTAACAAGCTTTGCATCATTCTGGTTTACTGCTCTTCGAATGTTTGAAAGGATGATCGGGTGAGGCTGAGAAGACCCGAAGCCTGTTAATATTATCGTGTCAGCCTTCAGTATATCGCTGACCTTAGCTTCCATTCTTCTCCTCCGACTCACTCCTCTGTGGAATCGCGTTATCGCATCATATGTGAGAAGACTGGTTTTTGGCTCAAGCATAAATAGGTTCTTGGTTCCTATTATTCTAGTCATTATCTCCCTGAATAAGTATAAAGTTTC
>CAZOCN010000112.1:0-4764 GCA_964578315.1 uncultured Candidatus Bathyarchaeia archaeon | reverse complement strand
ACTACTCAACTCTCCTAGTCCAGAGTTCCCTCTTTAGGAGGTCCCTCACAGCAGCTCTTATAGCCGCGCTCCTGCTGGGATACATGTTCACCCTTACGAGTTCATCTAACCCCTCAAGATAAGCCTCAGGAAGGAGGACCGTAACAAGCTTCATATCCATACACCTACATCAGCATATTTATTTTCAAATATGTCCTTAATAATTTATCTGAAGCTTCACCCTTCTTAAATGTAAATGGGTTGATTATAACCCTAAGGGAGGTAAAGTGGAGGTTTGAGCGAGAAAGTTAGGGCTCACGTCTTCGTTTCTGGTAGGGTGCAAGGGGTCTTCTTCAGGTATGAAGTCACAAAGAGAGCTCGGAGACTAGGAGTGACGGGGTGGGTAAGGAATCTGTATGATGGAAGGGTTGAGGCGGTCTTCGAGGGTGAGAGAGAATCCGTGGAGGAGCTAGTAGACTTCTGTCATAAAGGTCCGCCTTACGCCCGTGTTGATAGGGTAGACGTGGAATATCAGCCCTTCAGGGGTGAGTTCAAGGACTTCCAGATAAAATATACGCGTTGACTGGAGGCTTCAACGTCTTATTGGGTAGACTCCGTATTTCTTCCCTACTTCAACCATAGTGAGGCAGTTTTCAAGTTTAGCGTCACCATACCAGGAGTTGCTACTAACGAGGAAGTGTCCACCTCCAGGAGAAGCCTTCTCGATGCAGTTTTTGGTTTCTTCTATTATCTTCTCTTTGGATTCTAACGCTAATTTATCAACGGAGACGTTCCCCATCAATACCAGCTTATCTCCATACTCCTCCTTGACAGCGCCTATATCTACGCCGGCGCTGGGGTCTAAACTGTGGAGTCCATCTACTCTAGCCAGCTTCACAAACCCTTCAAGTAAGGGGTTTATATTCCCATCTGTGTGCTTGATGAAGGGGAGTCCCCTCTTATGGGCTGCCTCCACTTCCCTCCGCATACAAGGAAATATCAGGTCCTCGAAGTACTTCAGAGAGAGCATCGGTCCTCGTTCTTCGGCTAGGTCTCCGTTGTTCACTATGAAATCTACACCCAAATCAGCCATTATCTTGATACATTCAGTATTGAAGTCTGTAATTCTCTCTATGATTTTCTTCATGGAAGTATAATCCTTCCTGAGTAAGATGAAGAAGTTCTCTATACCGAAGATCTCCCAAGCGAGGACGAAGGGGTTCCTAGTGAAACCGGCTACCGCCATCTTCCCGTCGACTTTCCTTATGAGATGCTCAAGGACGTCCGTCCGCCCCTGAGCATTCGGGTCTGGGAAGGGGTGATTTTCGAAATCTTCTATCGTTTTTATCAGGTTTCTGCTGTAATACTGGAAGGAATCCTTAACTTTCGCGTCGTAGATGAAGATTCTTCCCCACTCGTCGGTGAATGTGCCGTCAGGAAAGATTTGGGGTTCCCAGTCTTCAGGTTGAGTGAGACCTCCACCGATCGCGTCGAAACCCAGCTTTTCATAGCATAGAAGGGTAATATCTGCCCTCTTTATAGCAGCTTTCTTTCTCTCAGTGGCTGAAAGCTCGTCTTCAACAGCTATTTCTTTCCCCGTAATAGTCTCGATATGGATCGTATCAATACCCATCTCCCAGATAGGAACCCTATCCGCCTCCTCTAATTCAAGGGCCGCCCAAACCCTCTCTCTACTATTCAATCTTTAACCCTCAAAAGACAAGATGCACAACATAAAATATAAAAAGCTACTTGAAGAATTCCCTTAGACCCTTTGGTGATGGAGGTAAGGTGCCGTCCTATCAAGGGTTACTATCCATTTTTCTTTTAATGTATAACATAACGCCGAAGGCTACGATTAGACCAATGAAGAAAACTAAGCCCGCTTTAATCAGGCCTTCGATGACAACGGGTTTACTTCTCTCTCCACCTACTTCCGGCGCTGTCTTCGTATCTCGCCCTTCCATGGTAGCGTAGGATGGTTGCTGGGGAACCGTTAGAATCTGCATTGGAACATACATCACTAGGATTCCCAGAATAACCGCAGAGATCACTGCAAGGAACTCGTGTTTCATCGGTTTTACAACCATTACCCTTTTAGGTGTCATTTTCTTCTCGGCATATTTAATGCTATACTTTAGAACGGCCTCTCCCTCCACACCCTCACGGTCTCGAACCACAGAATACCAGACGCCATTATTCCAAACAAGTCTGCAATTATGTTATGAACGGTCAAGGTCTGAGGGTAAAGGAGAAGATAAGCTATAAACATGGTTGTGAAGAAGACGGAGTAGAAGAGATACCGTGGGATGAGGAATCGGCCTAATTTGGTGAAGAACCTTAGGACGCCTACCTTGACTTCTTGGGTAAGTTTATATTCGCCTATAGGACTCTTCGAGACTAGACCTAGAGACCTAAGCTTCTCAAGGTGATGTGCTGCTACGCTGGGACTGGAGAATCCAAGATCTCTCTGAATCTTCCTTACTCCTATAGGCGCGTGAGCTTGTTTGAGGAGATGCCAGTAAACAATTAGGGTCTTACCCTTGAGTTCAGACTCGATGACTGCGAGGTCAGGGGAGGATTCATCAGACAAGGAAACCACAACAGTTAATCTTTCGTTCTCTTCTTCAAATTTTCTAATTTGTAATCGTATTCTTGTGGGGCCGCCGCGGGGATTTTCATCGGAGAGATGGGTCTCCCGCGATTTTGAACCCCGTCTTCCGGCTCCATTAGCCACGGCTCTTTCCAGATTCGCCGTTCAGGCCGGTGCGCTCTCCGGAACATGAGCGTGTTTAACCAGGATACGCTACGGCGGCCATTTCCGGATTGTAGTATAGTGATTTTGGTCTTTAAAATCTTAGCGATTCAATACTCTTCTATTGTTCTGTTCTCTCGTTGGTTTCTTCTTATAGCCCCTCTATTTGTGGTCTAATATGCGCTATTTTATGGGTTTGTTATGTGTAGGCGGAAGGTCCTCTCGTAGCTGATTTGACCTACGGTGCCCTCGGCAACTATCTCGTATGTTCCTTCTGGTGTCTCTGGGTCGATCGTCAGCGTTAAGAGAAGCGACTTGTAGATATATGGGTTTTGAACCACCTGCAGAGGCTCCTGTGTTACCTCCGCGTTTATTCCCGCTGGTAAGGCGCCTGACTGACAAGTTAGTTTCAGCGTTAAAGACGGATTCTCAATCTCTGTGTAAATGTAGAATAGTATGCACGTTTTTTCTCCTCTCTCGACTTGTATCTCTGGCTTCCAAGGTTCCGGTGATGGGGGTGTTGGAATAGGCGTGGGGATGGGTGTCGGGGTAGTCTCGTCGGTGGGTGATGGGGGAGGTGAAGTGGGTGTAGGAATCGGTGTTGGTACTGATGTTGGAGGAGGAGAAGGCGCTACAGGCGTCTGAACATTTACATAGAAGATGTAGGCAGGCGTGTAAGGGAATACTAGAATATAGAAAGGCAGGTTGGTTCCATATTTAAAATCGCCTTCTACATAAACACTCAGCATCGGAAGGTAAAGTCCGTTAGGGGCGTCTAGATCGGCTTCTAACATGAGTGTTGTGCCCGCTTCTCCTTGAGGCGCCAACTCCAGGGTTGAAGGGTAGAATTTGCATTTTACCCCTTCTAATTCTTTATTCATGCCAGCCACGGAAAGAACGAGAGAAACATTATGTTCTTTATCATCTAATGAATATACGGTTAAAGTTATGTTTCCAGAAGTGCCTTGATGGAGAACTGGAACTTTCTCTGGGGCTCCGCCTCCCATCTCAGTATGGCTGAAACCATCAAGCGAGACGACTTCCACTCTTATCTCAGGTCCTGGAGGGGTTGATGTGGGTGTTGGAGCCAATGAAGGCGTAACCGTAGGAATTGGAGTCGGTGACGGCGTAACTGTGGGAGTCGGTGAAGGAATAGGCTCCGGCGGGATAAGATAATAGCTAGCTCCACCTAATAACATAACCAAAACTATAGCGAGGATCACTGCGAGGAATATGTCCCTTTTGTGTTCACTCATAACAATTCACCGGTTAGATTATGCAGCAACACGTTATTTAATTCTATATTTTTGCACATTTCGTCCAAATCTTTTGAACGATTGTGCAATTAATTTGAACATGGAAGCGCTTAAATCACCTATGAATTTTTAGTTAAATAGGGTCGGAAATGACATCTGATAATATGGACGATGTTTTAAGAGGAACTACTCTGAAAGTTTACCGATTTCTGTTAAAACGTGGTGAACCTGTTGGCATCAGAGAAGTTCAGAGAACGCTTAAGTTGAGTAGCCCTTCACTAGCCGCCTATCACTTATCCAAATTAGAGGAAGCTGGTCTAATAAAACGCAAGAAAGGGAACTATTCAGTGGATAAGGTTTTTCTGGAGAGTACGATTCGAATCAGACGTTTTCTAATTCCAAGATATCTGTTCTATTCTGTCTTTACAGTCTCAGCCCTTATAGTAGAACTACTTTTTCTCAGACCAGCTACTTTAACTAGTGAATACTTTTTCTCTACAATTACAACTTTAATATCCGCCTTAGCCTTCTGCTACGAGACAGCTAAAACGTGGACCAAAGGCGGTCTATAGAACACTCCACGTAACCGCAGTCCCTTTCTGAATGATCCTGGAAAAAATAAAAACGGTGGTTATCTTTTTAAGATCTCGTTGAGGTTTAAGCCAACTTCTTCAGCCAGAGTGGATAGGTTCTGCCAGGTCTTCTCTGTGATGGTTATTCCCTTGGCGCGTCTAACCTCCATCGTTTCAAACTCCGGCTCTCCAGGGACTAGCA
>CAZOCN010000111.1:0-4783 GCA_964578315.1 uncultured Candidatus Bathyarchaeia archaeon | reverse complement strand
CTTCTTGAAAATAGGAGCCTTATGCTTATACATCTCCACTGCTTCCCTTAGAACTGGAAAGACCTGTTCTCTGTGACCGCCCGCTACAGTCACATAGACCAGCTCTTCCCCCACCTTGAACTCTCCGATCATGTGGTGAATCTCAACGGCTACTATGCCCTCTCGTTTTTCGAGGTCTTCACATATAGCAGTTAGAGTCTCCTCAGCCTTCTCCTCGTAGGCTTCCAGTTCCAACCCTTCCACCTTTTCGCCCTCCAGGTTTTCGCCTCTGCATACCCCGATGAAGACCGCGATGGCTCCAGCTTTGTTTATGTTTGCTCTGCTCTGCACTGACTGTAGAACGTCTTGTAGGGTGAGCGAACCCTTCGGGTGGATATGCTTATTTAGTTTCATCTTCTCTTCATTTTCCATGAGGGGTCATTCAATAGATTTCCGTCTACGGAGCACCATCCCCGCTTGGGCTCCCGTGTGTTCTCCCTTCTCAACCACTATTTCGCCGTTAACTATTACGTATTCAATGCCTTCAGGATACTGATGAGGATCCGTAAAGGTAGCCTTGTCTATTATCCTTTCTGGGTCGAAGATTACTATGTCGGCGTAGAAGCCTTCTTTGAGTAGCCCCCTGTCACGCAAACCTATTTTCTGCGCGGGCAGAGAAGTTATCTTCCTAACGGCATCTTGTAAGGTGAGCACACGATCCTCTCGAACGTATTTCCCTAGCGCTCTTGGAAAGGTTCCGTAGTACCTCGGATGCGGTTTCGTTTTGCCTAAGACTCCATAAGGAGCGAAGGCCATACTGTCAGAAGCTATTAGGGAGTAGGGGCTCTTCAGCATGGTGGAGATCACTTCTTCTGACATAAGGAAGGCGCACATATTTATCGCACCGCCTTCCTCTATTATAAGGTCTAGTATGGCGTCGTAGGGGTCTACACCCCGTATTTCCGCTATTTCGGCTATCGTTTTACCCTGTAGGTCCTTGTTCTTCTTACAGAAGGAGATGAGAAAGTCGTTCCAAGTAGCTATCGTGAGGAGGTTCATCGTCCAGTCTGGAAGCCCTTCCTTAGCCTCCCTCTTAATTCTCGCACGAATATCAGCGTCCTTTAATCTCTCGAGCATCTTCTCAGTCCCTCCTTCATGAGCCCATGGAGGAACGAAGCAGGCGCTTACAGGGGCCTCCCCAGCTAAGTAGGGGTAGACATCGTAGGTGACCTCTACACCTTTAGCCCTAGCTTCCTCCACAACCTTTAAGGAGTCTCCGGTCCTCCCCCAATTCACCCTTCCCTCTGGTTTATAGTGAGATATCTCAACGGACACTCCAGACTTTTCACCTATTTCCACCGCTTCCTTCGCTGCTTCTATTATCCTATCCGCTTCGTCTCGGAGGTGTGTTGAGTAAAATCCGCCGTGTTCAGCCACAACCTTACATAGTTCTATTAACTCTTCTGTTTTCGCGTAGGAAGCGGGGGAGTATCCTAGGCCGGAGGATATTCCGAAGGCTCCATCCTCCATAGCTTCAGCTACAAGTTGTTTCATCTCCTCCAACTCTTTCGCATTCGGAGAGCGGATGTCAAAACCCATAACGTTAATCCTTATGGTTCCGTGACCTACGAGGGCGACTACATTAATCGATGGCTTGACGGCTTCAAGTCTGCTGAGGTATTCGTTCATACTCGACCAATTCCAATCTACTTCCGCAGCCCCAGAAAAGGGTTCCATGAACTTCTTCAGCAGATCTAAAGCTTCTCTTTTTACTGGAGCCGCTGAGAAGCCACAACTCCCTATAGTCTCGGTTGTAACTCCCTGTCTAACCTTACTCTCAGCCTTCGGGTTCACAAGAAGGGTTAAATCCGAGTGAGTATGTATATCTATGAAGCCGGGGCTAACAATCAACCCTCTGGCGTCTATTACCTTCTCCGCGTCCCTTCCATTCAATCTACCTACGTGGTATATTCTACAATTCTTGATGCCTATATCAGAGCGGAACCAAGGGTTCCCCGTTCCATCTATAATTCGCCCATTCTTTATAACCAAATCAAACAGCGTTTACACCCCCTATATCTCATGCCGAAGCCTTAAACTTAAGCCTTCGTAAAAGGAACTCGATGATGAGATTACTCCTTATAAAAAACGGGAAGGGTGACGGGGCGACCTTACGGCTTCTCTGTATCCTCTGGCCAAAACTCTCTTTTAGGCGGGAATCCAACTCCCTTCTCCAGCAAGTCCTTTACCCATTTATCCTCTATGGTCTCTTCGATGGGAATCTGTTTTATCTTGAAGAATACCGTCCCGTGGGCGGCTCCTTCAGGAACCTCCCCCAAGGGAGGCGCGTGGCATGCAATGTACCCTTCTTCCTCGTTCTTCGTTAGCCCTAATTCTTTTGGGGTTATCCCCCGTACTAGTGGTCTATACCAGGGGCCGAAGTTTAGTATGAAGGCGTAGCAGATGGCATCCGTCTCCTCCATAACTATCCCTGGCTCAACGAAGGTTATTTTATCTCCCTTCTTGTAGAAGGGGCAGAAGCCTTTAACGCTGGCGCATTCCAAAACTACTTTGTAACCGGGCATAATCTCTTTTATCCCTCCTAGACGTTTTCCGTTTCTTCTAAGGGCACCCCATACATCTTGAAGATGACATAGCCGTTTCTAGAGTGTGGTTCACCGACCTCTGGGCATCTGAAGTAAGCCGGGCCGAGAGCCTTCTGCCAAGCCATCTTCTCAGCCTCATCTGGTCCAGGCTTCGCATGTTCGAAATACATGAAATAGGAGGTCAAGGCTGTTCCGAAGATGCGTGGACAGAGGGCATCTGTCTCCTTTAAGTTAACTATCGAAACCTCTTCATTCGGTAGAGGATCTATAACCAGTTTGTCGCCTTCCTTGTATATGGGGCATCTGCCCTTAATCTTGTACACTTCCAAAACTACCCTATTCCTACCCAAACCTTCCATCTCCAGTTTAAAGATAATCCTCCTCTGAAAAGTTAAACCTTTCTTATAAAAAATGGTTCAGCAAACAATTATTAACAGTGAGTGAAGAGGTTTAATTAGAGAGATGAAACGAGATACTCTCCGTTCTCTACTTGAAAAGTTCGGTGAAAGGTATCCTCGGAGGCTGGGAATAGACCTCAGCGGAGGCAGTCGCGAGATCTTTAAGTGGTTACTAGCCGCCGTTCTTTATGGTGCGCCTATAGGCGAGGCGACTGCCACTAAAACTTACCATTGTTTCGAGAAGTATGGAGTGACCACTCCAGAGGCGATCATAAAGGCTGGATGGGATAGGTTAGTAGAAATATTAGATGAAGGGTCCTATACTCGATATGACTATAAAACCAGCACAAAACTCCTAGAGATGTCCAAGAACCTCCTACAAGAATATGGAGGCGACCTCAATAACCTCCACAGTAAAGCGAAGGATAAGCAGGATCTAGAGGATAGGTTGAAGAATTTAGCTAAGGGTATAGGATCAACCACCGTAAGCATATTCCTTCGAGAATTGAGGACCTTCTGGGATAAGGCCGACCCTAAACCAACAAATCTCGTCATTAAGGCTGCTACAAAAATGAGGATAATCTCGGCGGAAGAGTCTGGTGAAGCCCTGAAGGAACTTAAGGACTTTTGGAAGCGTAACGAGATCGACGGTTACGACTTCGTTAATTTCGAAACGGCCTTAATGAAAATCGGGAAGGACTACTGTAGGAAAGGTAAATGTAAATTATGTCCAGTTTCACATGAGTGTCCAAGTTTCACTTAGCCTTTAACTCGGTGATTATTTCTATAGGACAATTCGGAGGTAAACGTAACTTCTCCCTCCAGCTATTGCCAACAGCGATCAAAAAGAACATGCCAGAGACCTCTGCCTTCGCGCTTTTAACTAGAGATACTAGAGCAGTTTGAGTCTCTCCGGTCTTAACCATGTCATCCACTATTAGAACGCTGTCCCTCCTTTTGATGGCTTTTTTAGGTATGAAGAGGGTCATCGTAACTCCAGAGTCCTTCAAAACGTAGGTTTCCTCGAGAAAATCGGAGACTCCTACCTCTTTACTCTTCTTCGCTATAACTAAGTTGACGCTTAGGGCGTTTGCAACCATCGTAGCTAGGGGTATGCCATCTGTTGCCGCAGTTAAAACTTTAGTTACCCTCCTACCTGCAAACTTCATAAGGGCTCTCTCGGAGGCTTGTCTCAGAATATTGTAATCACCTATTATTCCGGTATTATCGAAGTATCCTTCTTTGTTGAATTGTATTCTCCTATTAATCTCTGACTCTAAACCGACCAACTTACTAAGAACAGCCCATAACTTACGCGCCCTCTCATTATTGGGAAGCACATGTCCCTTCGCGTACCGGCTCAATACTGTAACAGGTAGTCCGGTCTTATTCGAAAGAACACGATAAGTATAACTCTTCTTTGCAGCCCTTAATAGATCTATTGTGGTAAGCCTGAACTTCAAATCCTCCGCGTGTGTAGCCATTTCTCCCACTACTCTCTAAATCTACAGGATTAAACTAATAATCTTTATAAAATAAACATATTATCTCTTTTGATGACTTCCACGCTTCTTTTAAGACAACTTTCACTGGCTTTTCATAATTCACAGGGAACAAAACATCCGCTACATCTATCAACTGCCTATTCACATCAAGAGCAATAGGCATTCGTTCAATAAAAAGGCCCGTACCCTCTTTCACGATTATTTTTTCCAGGTTTTCCTTTCTAAAAGCACAAAAGGTTTCCACTTCGCCCGTTATTTTTTTATATTCATCCTCCCCTATATATTTGAACTCTGC
>CAZOCN010000110.1:0-4842 GCA_964578315.1 uncultured Candidatus Bathyarchaeia archaeon | reverse complement strand
GATTCTCGAGGCACTCCTCACATGCATGATTCTGCTGATAGGTCTCTCTGCGGCGGTCTACTTCGGCGGCGTCTACGAGTCCGTTGAAACTGGTGAACTGGAAGAGGTCGGTCAGAACATCCTGAGCATACTTGATGATTCCGAGGTTATTGACGAGATAGTTTTTGGTGAAGAGGGAGTGGATGAATTGAAGACGCTTATCGAAACTTTGCTTCCTCCGGATACTTTCTATTCTGTGAGGGTCTCTAGTGCACTAACTAATGAGACCATTAGAGAGGTAAGTAATATAGTGGGTCAGAACTTCTCGTCAGTGGCGGATACCGTTGCACTGAGGCAAGTGAAGACGATATCTCTCCCAGTAGCTAGAAGAGAACTTACTAAACTAGACGTAATGCTGGTTATTGACCGTTCAGGGAGCATGGGATGGGAAGACCCTCCTAGAATATACTATGCGAAAGAAGCGGCGAAAACCTTCGTGGATCAACTTAATGCGAGTAGAGATAGAGTAGGTCTAGCCTCCTTTGCTACAGAAGCCAGCCTTGATCATCACCTCTCAAATAACTTCGACTCTGTCAAATCGGAAATCGACTCTTTACAAGCCAGTGGATGGACTAAAATGGGAGGAGGACTAGAAGAGGCTAACGCTGAACTCAATTCTAGCCATAGAGATGACGCCATACTAGCTATGATTCTATTATCCGACGGCATGGCGAACGTCGATAGAGATGGAAACATCTATGAGGATGAAGAGAACAGGGAACCCGCTATGTCATATGTCAGAGAAGAAGCTAATGAAGCGGGGAATATGAGTGTTGTCCTCTATACGATCGGGTTAGGTAATGACACAGAGCATTTTGACGAAGAGCTTCTGAGGAGTATCGTAAAAAATGGAGGCCACTATTATTATGCTCCTTCTGCAGAGGACTTGGAGGATATTTATGAAAAGATAGCTCTGGATCTACTTTTCCAAGTTCGGTATGATATAGTTGTAATAGAAATAACGTTAGTGAAGGCAGGATAAAGTTATGCGGAAGCTTCGTAGGAACCGGAAAGGGCAGTTCATGATTCTTATGGCATTAGGAATTGTTCTCATGATGATTCTCCTCACCGCTCTTCTCACTTACGCTTCCTTGTCGCAGACAGAATTGTACAGAACGGGGTTCAGGGGTAAAGTAACTCAGCTCTCCCTTAACTTCAGAGGTGCCTTGGTAATCGCTCTTTCAGAGGTTTCGCAGGCGTTAGAACTCAGAAGTAGAGCTAGAAACTATAACCTCACGAATTTAGATGAGTACCCGACGGCAGAAAGCATTGGTCGAGAGTTCATGGCGGATTGGCAGAACACTACCCGTCTCCAATATAGTGGTCTAGGTCTAAATCTAACTTTATCTGACCCGGAGTTTGAGTGTCAGTGGGCATCATCTGAGGGCTATTCTTCTGTGAACGCCACGATTAGCTTCGACATTCTCTCCTATGGCCTCAAAGGGTGGAGCGATCACGTTATTGTTGAAACGAGACTCTCCATACTAGGACTTAATCAAAGTAGTCAAGAAAGCTCCTCCTTCTTTTTCAATCTTACTCGGGAGAATGGACAGCCGATAAACGATCTCTCCAGGTCCTCCGTTAAGATCTTCTACCAGAAGGCGAACGGTGAATTTTACGAGGCGGAGAGCACCTCAATAAGGCTTTACACTGTGACGGATGGCGCGTATCTCGTGAAGTTTGACTCGCCGGGGATAACGGACCCGCCCCGCATAAAAATGGTTCTGCAGGATTCAAGGGGAATAATAGTTGGAGCGATACCCCGGGAGGGGGTGCTGCTATCGAGTGAAGAAGACAACACGGGACCAACGACTGAGATTGCAACTCTGAATCCGTTAGAAGTAAATATAAATATCAGCAATTCAACGTCTCTGGCTGCGTTAGTAGAGGACAATATGTCCATTGTAAGCGCCGCGGAATACTTCATAAACTCAACAGGCCCCGATGGAACCGGGTATCCGATGTCAGCTGCGGATGGACAATTCGATTCTTACTTAGAAAATGTGACGGCGGTTATAGACGTTACGGGTTGGGCCGTTGGAAATCATACAATCTTAGTTCACGGAAAAGACTCTAGAGGAAACTGGGGAGCCTTCGATAATGTAACATTAACAGTTACAGAAGCAGAGCAGGTTATGTATGTATACAGCATCGATATGTCCATAAAAATTCAATGGGATTGGGATATTTGGTGGTTTAAAATCTGGAGTGAAGCGACTATAACGATTCACGATACCAACGGTGACCCAGTTCCAGATGCAGAGGTTTTTGGTCATTGGAGCGGATCAGTAAGTGGCGATTGTTCAGGTTTAACGAATGAAAACGGACAGAAAACATTTGAGTCTGACTGGCGTTACTTCTCATTCTTCACATCGTATAGTTTCACGTTCACGGTCGATAACGTTACAAAAGTTGGATGGACATACGATCCCAACCAGGGCGAGACTAGCGATACTATCACGTATCCTTAGTTTTTTGGGTCCCAACTTTTCTATTTTCACGGTTTGTTTAAAAACGAGGAGCATCTTTTTAGAGATGTAATCTCTGTTAGGCTGAGCTGAACTTTGGTATGAGGTTACATATAGGCTTCGATGATACAGATTCACCCCGTGGAGGATGCACCACTTACATAGCCGCGCTTCTAGTCGAGCATTTATCTCACATCGGAGTAACTTTCCTCGATTATCCCAACCTCATACGCCTCAACCCAAACGCTCCCTGGAAGACTAGAGGAAACGGCGCTCTCTGCTTAAGAATAGAGGTGGAGGACGCGCTCCTCGATGAGGTCGTTGAAGTCGTAAACAGAACTGTCGAGGAACACTCGGAGTTAGACTATGAGGGGACAGACCCTGGTGTAGTCTTCTTATCTGGTCAGGTGCCGGAAGAGTTGAAGCGCTTCGCGAAAAGGACTATACAGGGGATAGTCGCACTGAAAGAAGCCGTGAAACTCGCTGAAAGGTTTTGCGTTGACTTCAAATACTTCAAGAAGGGGCGAGGAATCATAGGTGGCCTCGCGGCAGTCGGTGAAGAACTCAAAGGCGACCACACCTTCGAGGTTATAGCCTACAGAACACCACAGAACAGAGGGACACCCCGTAGAGTAGACGAAGCCTCAATCCTCGAGATGGACAGCTTAACCAAACCCTTAACCTTCAACAACATCGACCCCGAGACCGGTAGGATTCTTATAACCCCTAGGGGACCAGACCCTATTCTCTGGGGAATACGTGGCGAAACAGCGGAGATAGTCAGAAAAGCCCAGAGCATAGCGAAGGCATTAGAGAAGATAGAACGGTGGGTTATCTTCCGCACGAACCACGGTACAGACGCCCACTTGCGAAGAGTGAATTCGATAAGCGAAGTTAAACCCTTCAACCCGGTGATAGTTAGAGGCACCGTAAAGGACCCGCCTCATATCATACCACGAAGACACGTCATCTTCTCCATAGAGGACGGGACAGGCTCAGTAGACTGCGCAGCCTACGCGCCCACCGGAGCACTACGGAAAGCGGTTGCTCTCCTAGTCCCCGGAGACCTCGTGGAAGTGTATGGTGGCGTAAGACCGCCCTCAAACGCAGTACCTCTAACTATTAACTTGGAGAAGCTACGTATTGTACATTTGAAGCCCCTCATAGAGCAGATTAATCCTCTCTGCCCAGTCTGCGGTAGTCGAACCGAATCGATGGGGCGGGGGAAGGGACTCCGATGCAAAAAGTGTGGGTATAGATCTAAAAACCTCAAGAAGGTGAATAGGCTTCTAGAGAGACCGCTGAAGGAGGCCCTTTACGTAACTTCGCCTAGGTCCCAGAGGCACCTAACTAAACCCTTAAGTCGTTACGGCAGAGAGAAAAACAACGTGGAAGAGCCGATGATAAAGGAGTGGCATTCCCCTTTGAATCTAACCTAAAGCCTCTTTAATATCGACTCCGAGAAGTTTTATGAGAAAATGGAATAGATTCAGAGCTGCCTTATGGTCCGCTCTAAGCCCAGTCGTTAAACTTAGGAGGCATATACCAGGGATTCTCTTCTGCTTTGCCATACCGAGTAGTAAACCCGTTGCGCCGAGGATTCTCCCCTTACTATAAAGGATCGCTCCCCTATTCATGATCTCCTCTGCCAGCTTAGGCGATGTGGCAGCCACGTAAATGTCATCGGTAGGCTGCATGGATGGAATCCCTCCTGTTGTGATAATCATCTCGCAGCCAAATTCCATCGCGACATCCAGTATCTCGCTACATAACTGATAATGGGCTTTCACGTCTTCCGATGAAGGCTGTGCATCGCCGGTGACGATGATGAAGTGTTTATTTTGGGAAGAGGAAGCGTAGAATCTGTACCATGGAAGTCTACAGATCCCTTCTCCATTCACCAAGATATAATCGGGCAAGTAAGGAGAGTAGAGCTCAGCGAAGGGTTTAGCGTTCAAAAATTCTATCAGTAAATTAGCGGCTATCTTACCTACATTCCCGAATCCCGGAAGCCCCTCCAATAAGATAGGCTTCTCCAGAGACGGCGTATCCAACCGGCGAAGATAAACAGCCTCCATCTCACACCCCAACATACTTTCTAACCTCTCTATAATTAGATGTTTCTACTCACAAGACGAAAAACAAAGCAACTCATCTTTTAGCAAAAATCACAAAATCGTAATATAGTGCCGGGGGCGGGATTTGAGCCCGCGACTTCTGGACCCTCTTTTTCTGGAGACAGGGGTTCTCCAGGTTATGAGTCTGGCGCCCTAACCAGGCTAGGCTACCCCGGCGTAAATCATGGAGTAAAGATTCACTTGGAATTTAATATTTT
>CAZOCN010000109.1:0-4897 GCA_964578315.1 uncultured Candidatus Bathyarchaeia archaeon | reverse complement strand
CTTACAATCAATCCTTAACCAGGATTATCCAAGGTATGAGGTTGTAGTCGTCGATGATGGTTCTACAGACAATACTTTCAAAGAGGCGGAGAAACTTGAGTCTTTAGGCGATAAGGTGATTCATCAAGAGAATAGGGGTAAAGCCAATGCGTTAAACAATGGAATAAAAAATTCAAACGGAGAAATAATAATTACAGTCGATGCAGATACGAGATTGCAAAGAGAGACACTTAAGAAGTTATGTTCCAGATTTATGATCGACTTCAATTTAGGAGCCGTTGCAGGGAACATTAAGGTGAACCCTGCTCCTGGAATACTTAACGCTCTACAAGCTATGGAGTACACTACTGGAATCAACCTTACTAGAAAAGCGGAGTCTATGTTGAAGTGCGTGATGATAGTTCCCGGTCCAATAGCAGCTCTAAGGAGGGAAGCCATCGAAAAAGCGGGTCTCTTCTCTGATGATACATTCGCTGAAGACTTCGACATTACAATGAAGACTTTGGAGGAAGGTTACAAGGTCGAGTTTGAAGATGAGGCAATTGCGTATACGGATGCCCCTAAAAACCTTGAGGATCTTTTAAAACAGAGGCGAAGGTGGTATCGAGGTATGCTTCAGGTATTGGATAAACATCGAGGAGTCTACCTTAGACCTAGATACGGGTTACTTGGAGTATTAGGCGTACCAAACTTTTGGTTCGAAGCTTTTTCGCCTATAATAAACATAGCTTTAATTCTACTCGCATTCTTTATGATTTTGTTAGTGGGAAGGCCGATGGTGTCATTGTTTGGGCTTCTATGGTATTTCTGCGTCACGTTAATTGTAGGCGCATTCGCTATTAGTCTAGATCCCAAACCAACTATGCGAGAGTATCTAGCTCTCCCACTCCTCCTGTTCTATAACGTATTTCTGGACGGTGTTCGAATGATGGCGCTTGTAGAGGAAATTGTAAGTATTGCGATGAGGTGGGAGAAACCGAGAAGGTGAGTGAGATTGGATGCGCTCTCCATTTTAGGCGTAATATTTGCACTTATACTGTTCATAACTGCCATCTCAGCCATAATTCTCTATCTCGCCTTCAGGATAAAAGAGACGCTCCATGAGGAAGGGAAGAGAGGAATGACAATAGTTAAAATCGCCTTTTTGATAGGAGTACTATTCCTCGCTGGAGGAGGTCTTTATTATTTAGGGAGGGTTCTTGCACCGATACCTGCAACAACTCCTACGCCATATCCTACACCAATACTAACCCCGAGCTCGACACCTACTCCGACGGTAACACCGTTACCTCCGACGACTACTCCAGATGAAACAGAGAAACCAGAGCTGATTTTAACACTATCGTATCCACCGAAAGTTAGGATAAACTCAGAGATCAATGTTAGTTTCGTAATAGTAAACCCGACCGAATACACTGCCCATGACGTGAATATTCTAACAAGTATGCTCTTCGAGTACTTTAAAATCAAATCATCGACCCATGAAGTGAAAGGCAATGTGATAAGAATTGGGGATATACCGCATGGAACTGTAATCTGTTCCCTAGAATTGGTTTCTCCTCGAAAACCCACTGAAATCCACGAAACAGTCACATTAACGTATATGGAAATGAGTCAACCAATACTTCAAGAAATAGACATCTCAGTAACTGCAAAACCTATTACTTAACGTGTTAGTAGTGTAAATCTGCAAGCTTCCTTATTTGATTCGGTTCTCTTTAACGTGAACTTCGATCTTACATAAATCCTAGCGAACAAATTTTGATTAATTAATTCATCTTTTTATTCTTTACCTAATCTCAATTATTTTTCCTACTCCGTATTCTATGAAATCTTCGCCATATTCTTCGGCAAACGCCTTTCTAACTGAATCACCTGTGCAATGAGAGGGCGCAACTTTCTTTACTCCAAGTTCTCTAAACTCTTTAACTACAGTCATAGGAGGATGATGGAAACCTCCCACAACAAGATACACACCATCTCTCCTCATCAATTCTTTTGCTTTTTTAACAACATTTACAACTCCAGGATGCGCACAGCCAGTAATTACTACTACTCCTTTTTTAGAATCTATTATCAAGGATTGCTCTCTTGGAGGCCCATAAAGCTCACCTGTAGTGTAAACAAAATTAGAAATTTTTCTGAAGTCTGAAACGTCTACAAATTTAGCTCCTTTACTGGTTATCATATCTCTAAATGAATTAGGAAAGGATGCTGGGATAAAGACGGTAACATTACTATTTTTCTCTAGAAAACCTTCCAGTCCTCTCACATGGTCTCCGTGAATATGAGAAATGACTACTTTATTAATTGATTTGGGATCAATATTCATCTTTTCCATGTTGAAAAGCAGAATTTCTGAAACCCCTCCAGTATCGAATAATATCAGTTCTGTAGAAGTGTTTATTATGCAGGCGAAACCCCATGCAGATTTCAAATCTGGATCTACTACGTAGTTATCATAAACCGAAATTAAGGTTATTTCTGGTTTTCCTTCTTTCTCGGGCTCGATAGAAATTTCTGGCGAATTCACTGTTCCAGTTCTAATTGAAAACCAAATCCCTATCCCTGTCAAAAGCAAGATTCCGATTAAAATTAAGATTTTGAAGTCCCGATTAATCAAAATTCAATTACACTTCCTGTTACTCCTCCACTATCTTCTACACGTCTTCTAGAATTTTTTAGCTTTCGCATATTGAAAGCAAGATAGTTTTATTTGCATCCGTACCAAAACATTCCTTCTTTCTTAAATCCCTCTGGAATAACTACAAGCATATTTACAAATACGGTATCCTACCCTACCGCCTCTTTTCACAATCTTTTTATTGCGTCTTTAGGAACATTACTATACTGCTTCAACCTTGACTATTTCAGGTATCCTTTTCTTGAGAAAGTTTTCCACTCCCCATTGAGGAGTAATATTCGGCATTGGACACCCAGCGCAGGCTCCTTTCATTCTTATTTTCACGCTTCCATTCCTTACTTCTAAGAGCTCTATGTCTGCACCTTCAGCTTGTAGTTGAGACTTCAATTCTTTGAGTGCTATTTCCACTTTAACCCGAAACGTTTCCACAATTGTTCACTGACTAAGTATCCTCCAAATCTAAATTAATATCTTACCATCGTTAAAACAAGTCCCCTCCGGCGTCCTTTTAGAGCCATAATTTATATTCATCCGGTGATATTATGGGGCATCTTAGATCTATAACTTTTATTATGACAAGTTAAATTAATTAACGCTTTAGCATCGCCTTTATTTTCTGAATTTTCAATTCTATAATGTCTAGTCTCCGTTTTAAATCGGAGAGATCAGTTTCCGATCTTTCATTTTTAATTAAGACTGGTTCCATAGATAGAGGTTTCTGTAAGAGCTCTATGTTTCTAGCCATAAATCTCTGGCAAGCAGGACCATCTGGGTTCACGGGAATCCTATGGAGTATGCAGACTCCATTCCTAAAGTTTACGCAGTCTTTATGAGTTGGATACGTGCACATACTTCATCAACTCCAATATTGAGCAAATGCACAAATTTATAATTATCTAGACAAAAAATACAAAAGCGTGAAATAGCAGAGAATTTAAGAGCAATGAAGTGATGGCTCCCTGCCTTGGGGAAATCCCTACGATATAGAACTATACGGTATGAAATCCAATCCCCCACGCTAAAGGAGAAACTCAAGAGATACGCTGGTTCATAGAATATTAATCTCTTTAAGTAGACTCTTTACATCATTAAATGCTTCTTCTGCTCTTAGTGGCTTACCTTCTAAACAGGATTCAAAGACCTCCTCGTCGAATCTGATTACACCTTCAATCCGTAAGTTTAGATCTTTAGCTTTGCCTTCAATTATTTTAATTACGTTCGGTGTGGCCTTATTTAATACTAACCAGAATTTTTTGTTTAGATCCCTAAATTCCGTCTTGAGAATTTCTGCTAACTTAAGAGATTCTAAGGTTGGGTCTACGACCACCAGTATAGCATCGGAGCCCTCTTCAACACCCCTACCAACATGCTCTATACCGGCGTCTGTATCCACCAACACAATCTCATCTTCATCCAGTATCAAGTTCTTAAGTAGAGTTTTCGTTATGAAGTTCAATGGGCAGGCGCATCCTTCACCGAAGTTTCTAACTTTGCCGATTACTATTAGGTTTATTCCTTCAGGTGAAGACGAAAGATACTCGCTTGGTAGCTCACTTAAGATTATTCCTCTACCGGCTTTAGCTAACGCTTTTACGATATTCACCTCGCCTTTTCTGAACACGTCTTTTCTGCCTCCGAGATATTCTACTATCGGTTTAGGTGAGCTTACATCTAGCATACTCGGTAGTAGAGTATTAGACTCGTCAGAGTCAATTAAGTAAACTTTGAATTTCTCAGATAACGCCTTTGCCATGAGAACAGAAATAGAGGATTTCCCTGAACCTCCCTTCCCACATACCATTATCTTCAAAACTCTCACCCTTCCTTCTTCTTTAGAAGTAAAACAGAGTTTAAGGTATCTATTAGAACTATCTCGACGTTACTCAGCGTTTTATCTTCGAAGTCTAAGTTTCTCAATTTGATTACGCCTTCATCTTTAGTGATTAGAGCTATATCCCGAGCGATCAGTTTTTTACCTAGAGAATCCTCATAAAGATAAACTTTAAGTAAACACATATTAACCTCCGACCCTAACCTTCTTGAATGCTAGTTTTCCCTTTACTATAAAAAGTTTCTATTCGAAATAATGATGTAAACACCATTCAAAGAGGCAGGATTCAACTATATCTGCGAGTTCGATGATGTTAAGCTTTTCAGAAAACGTAAGTAGCGCTATAGCGGGACCGGGTCACCTAAAAGTGGGGCCGGTGGGATTTGAACCCACGACCTCGCACGCCCCAGGCGCGAATCTTA
>CAZOCN010000108.1:0-4958 GCA_964578315.1 uncultured Candidatus Bathyarchaeia archaeon | reverse complement strand
TTATGGGTTGGACGGAAACACCAGGATTTGTGTAGAGCTGGAAGTTGTCAGTTATGACAACCTGTCCACTCACTTTTAACTCCACATTCCTGTCAACGCGTATATTCACATTTTCTAAGGAAGCTACTTGATGCTCCGCCGTTACGAAACAGAGGAGAAACGCTAGAGTGGCAACGATCACGAAGAAACCAGCAATTATCTTCTTTCCTTTCAATTCAAGTCAACCCATGAGGCTTTCTATTTCATCTTAGTAATGCCCTTATCAACTTTTTGAATTTCCATTTATTATCTTTTGGCTCCAAACCTCCTAAAATAGTATCCGTCTTCCTTCTTGGGTCCGAAACTCTTTAATCCCTTCTCAAATAGTTGTTTCAGTAACTTCTCAGAATAGGCCTTGGAGATCTCTCCTCTTCTCTGTAAATACTCGATTATCTCAACAGCCTCCTCTTCTTTACTGCATCTACGTAAGAAATCGATAACATCGGGAGTGTATCCTCTAGCATCTGTAGTAGCGGCGGAGTCTCCTACCTCAGTTTCGGATCTAATAGAGTTTATTTTTAAAGACGCTCTCTCTTCCATCTCCCTCGCTAAATTTGGGAAAAGAAGGCGAAACTTCTCTTTATCGATCTCCATCTTCTTCAAACCCTCTTTTTCTGTTTGTTCGCAGAAGACCTAAAGGGGTTATCTTCGTCGTCTTCTACGGAAAGGTATGCTTGTAGGTGCCCGCCAATATGGAACTTCGTAAACTTTTAATGACAAGTTGTTTTTCGTGTTTACCTCCATTTCCTTATCTACCTTCTCCGCTTTCCCCTGTCTGCCAAGACTCAGCCTTAAGGAACCCTTGTAGAGGGATGTGTAAGCCCCTGAGATGTCATATACGCTGTCTTTGCTGAAAGCGTTTATCTGGTTGTCCCAGAGCGTAAGGAGAATAGAGCCTGTCTCATCTCCTACGAAGGCTTCAGCAACTTTATGTTCTGATCCATCCCTTCTAGATACAATCGTTCTAACTTCCCCAACGCTGACAACTTTAACCACGGTTCTAATGTTCCGAAGGCTCGGTTTCAAATCCCCTATTTTCAGAATATCTTCAGACATTAACTTCACTTAGCCGTTTACTCTTCATTTTCAATGATAGATTTATTTGATAAGGTTTCCCCTTTTTAAGTATTCTCAATGATCGCCTCTGATTTCTCCTCAGAGGTTTAGTAGTTAAACACAAATGTTATCTTCCTAAATTAAAAAAGAATTAGTAGTGTTCAGAGATTGTCGAGACTCTTGATTATCTATTATAGTAGAACTGGAAATACGGAGAAGATGGCTAAAGCCGTGGAGGAAGGAGCCAAAGAAGTTAAGGGCGTAGAAGTGGAGGTTAAATTTTCAGCCTTACCCGAAGAACTAGGAGAAGCAGACGGTATCGCCATTGGGATGCCTACATATCATCGTGACATAACGAGGGATATGAAACATCTCTTGGAAGAGGTGGCTGTCCGAGGTATAAACCTAAAAGGAAAGCCTGGCGCAACCTTTGGCTCTTATGGTTGGAGCGGAGAGGCGCCAGGTTATATCGCGGCGGTTATGAAGGACAAATTTGAGATGGAGCTTGTAGATAAACCTCTTTTGGTCAAATATTCGCCTGATGCGATGGCGTTGGAGAAATGCAGAAATCTGGGAAGAACACTTGCTACGAAGATAATTGAGAAATCCACGTAAAAGAGTTAATCTTCCTCGTCTTTGTTTTTCTCTAGCTCCATAACTATGGGTCCTCTATACCCACAGTCTAGACATATGTAGACCGTCGGCATCAGCCAAGCGTCGAAGCGGCTTGACAGCTTTATCTTGGCGCTGCCGCATACAGGGCAGACTATCGGAGCTGGTTTTCTATGCTTCAGACTCTTTATTAGGTTGGAAATGGCTCCCAGTACCTTCAAAGTTTCTCTCTTATCCTAAAGGTAATTTATTGAATCTCTATATTCTCTTTTGGGTACCCCCGCTTCACTAGAAACTCGTAGACTTTCTCTCGATGATCTCCTTGCAGAATTATATGGTTCTCTTTAGCCGTTCCACCGCAGGCGCAATAGGCCTTAAGTTTCTGAGCGAGACGGCTTAGGTTAGTGTCTTTCTCATCTATCCCCTCAATTATAGTGCTCTTCCTTCTCCATTTACCCATCTCTAAACGGATTCGAATTCTCTGTTGCTCTTTGCTTATCTCACTACAAACACAGATCTCTAGTGGAAGCCCACACACCGGACAAATCTCGGCCATTATGTGCTCCTTGACTCCTTTATTCTAAATATTTCTACTTAAGAGACCTATATAAGATTTTCAACATTCTAGGAAAGTCAACTCTTTAGATAGAGTCTTAGCTCCTTCAACTATGGAGTCTGGGTCATTGCCGCCGTAAACTTCTAAGTTAAAGGGTCCATTGTAGCCTACTTCCTTAAGTTTTTCATAGAACTTTTCCCAATTTACTACTCCTCTTTTAAGGGGTAAGTCATGAGAGTCCCTCTCCCCATCAGGTTCACTGATATGTAAGGAATCGAGAAGGCCTGCTGCTCTTCCTAGTTCTTGGTAGAGGTCTAAACCGCTTATAATTGTGTGGGAGGTATCCATGCAGATTCTCACCGAATCAGGATTCGTATTCACTATAACCTCTATTAGATCCTCTATATGCGAACTGTAACGTCGCTTCTCTCGTTGAGTTAAATTTTCTAATAAAATCTTCACTCCTAAGTCCTCCGCCTTCCGAGAGATGCGCTTCATTACCTCTAAAGCCCTCTTTCTAATCGCTTTCAGCGTTCCATTCACTTCAGCGCTTTCCCTAGCACCTAGATGTAAAACCATGAACTCACAGCCAAGTTTCCGAGAGTACTCTAGGGACCTGCAAGCCCATATGACAGCTTCTTCTCTTTTGCTTGAATCTGTACTCAGAAGATCGAGATCGGTGTATGGGGAATGCATAGTTCTGAGAGTTAAGTCCAGTGAATCCGCTACTTCGCGGACTTCCTTAAGCCTATTCTCAGGGAAACTCCTTGGGTCCGTGTGGATAAGGTCGCTGTAGACTTCAAGTATCCTAAACCCTGCCGCCGCTAGTTTCGTCATAGCGGTTTCAACTGGCAATTTATCGTAAACCCAGGTTGAAATGCTCATACGCAATGGCTAGACCCTCCGTCTCCTCTTCAATTTATACCATACTTAAAATTGTTTTGTGATCATCGACCTAAAGAAGAGGAGGTTGCTGAGCCGTCGCCCTAGGAAGAGTGCTCGTAATCTGCTCAAGTTGGATAATGAGTGTTTTTATCGGCTTCCCAGTTCACATAAGAATCCACTCGAAGATATCTAAGCGTTATCTATAAAAGCTGAGATCACGGATACTTCGAGAATAACCCTCTAAAATGATAACGGGAGACTCTGGTTTGACTCTTAGTCGTTGGAAAAACGGTTACTTTGCGTTGTTTGTTCTATGGCTCTCCTATATAGTGCAGTATCTGAACAGAAGGAATATTTCAATAACACTTACCACTTTAATTAAGGAACTGGGGATAAACTACTCTCAAGCTGGTTTCCTCATAACCTTCTTCTTCGTGGCCTACGCTCTCATGCAGATACCTTCAGGTTGGCTCTCCGACAGACTAGGCGGAAAGAAAGTTGTTGTGATGGGTAGCGTAATCACAGCTGTCTCCAGCTATCTCTCAGGTGTATTCTCCACCTATCTGCCCCTCCTCATCAGCCGATTAACCTGCGGAGTCGGTCAAGGAATGGCTTGGCCTTCAAGTTCGAAGATCGTCCAAGAACGTTTCTCAAGAGAAAGGAGAGGTCTTGCTATGGGAGTTCTAGTGACCGCCACATCTCTCGGAGGCTTTCTGGCCTTAATCTCCTCAAGTCTAATACTAAAGAGTCTAGATTGGAGGCAGACCTTCTACATACCTGCTCTAATAATGGTCATCACAACCATATGCCTAATCGTCTTCATTAGAGACGCCCACCAATCGAACCCTCATTATGAGGGAAGCAAAGTGAAAACTTTGGAGATCGTTAAGAATCCTGCGATACTTAAGTTTGTAATCGCATACTTCTGTTGGAAATACGCCTTTGAAGGGACCTTCTACTGGATTCCCACCTTCTTCCTGGTGGAGTTCAACACTCCAGTCATGGAGACGGGTTTCCTAGTCGGCTTGGCATTACTTACGGGTCTAGTATCCATGCCCCTCGGCGGCGTGATCTCTGATAAATTGAGGAATAGGGAATTGATAATTGTTGTTTCTCTCTTTACTCCAGGACTCTGCCTACTATCATTACTGTTTACGCAGGACTTCTACCTCATAGTAGCGGCTATGCTTCTCATAGGCTTCTTGGCAACCCTCTCCGAAGGCGTCTTCTTCGTTATGCCCGCTGAAATTTTCGGCGCAGAGGTTTCTGGAGTTGGAACAGGAATCATAAATACGGGTGGCTCCCTAGGAACGATTGCGGCTCCTATTCTCGTAGGCCTCCTGTTAGACGCCTACTCCTCCTTCTCGCTAGTCTTCTTGATGTTCGGTTTAGTCTCCCTCGCGGGAGGCTTCCTTGTTCTTTTTGGCCCCAAAGTTAAAGAATAGCTTTGTCTTGTTTTTACCGTTTTAGGCGATTATGTTTTTTCGTTTGTGGTGGATGTGTAAGGGGATGGAGGCTATCGCGCAAACGTCAGTTGCACTCAAGCTATCCGCGTAGATCATGATAGGAAAAAGATTGAGACGTAAATACAGTCTACGATCAGTCGATGTAAGGTAGGCTAACTGAACAATAGACAATGTACTTTTATGTTTTGATGAGAGTGTGGAGTAGTAATACTGCGAGGTGTATGTGAATAGATCAAAATGATGAATATAGGTCAGAAATATAGTTTCGCAAATCAAATTAAACGTTAACTTAGCTATTAAAGAGCGAACTAGCCTGAGCGCCTTGAAAAGGCAGGGTTGTTTCG
>CAZOCN010000107.1:0-4974 GCA_964578315.1 uncultured Candidatus Bathyarchaeia archaeon | reverse complement strand
TGCTTTCCTTGCTCTCTCTTTCCAGTCCTTCACCATCTCTAACGAGGGCAAGTAGATGTAGACAGCCCTTTCCTTAATTGTTTTAGTCTTGCCACCGCTTCTTCTAGGCATAGTTTATCAGAATAAAGTTGCATTTCTAGCATTTATTCTTTACCAGTAAATTGGTGCGGGGGGTGGGATTCGAACCCACGAAGCCCTACGGCACGGGATCTTGAGTCCCGCGCATCTAGTCTCTTAATGCGCGAGTTGACCTGGCTCTGCCACCCCCGCCATATTGACAGACTATGATTGGCTTTTTAAACATTTTCTGAGATTAAATTTTCTCCTTTTCTGTTTTATCCGTAAAACATATTATGTTGAGATATGCGAGATAGATATGTGGGTGGTTGAGAATGGAGCTCTTCGAGTTTGATGTGCGTAAGGAGCTTGCTAGGATTCGGCTTCAAGTCCAGATCGCCCTCAAGAATAGAGAACAAGAAAAGTACACGCGTATTTACATGCTCTAATTAGAGGAGCTCTTTCAAAAGTTGAATGTAATATCTGTAATTTTCAAAGGGGACATCCACTGGGACTAAATGATCAACGCTTGGAATGTATCCTCCAGTCTCCTTTAAATATGGAATTTTTGATTCAACCTCTTTCTTTATGGCAGCTTTTCCCTTTATTAGGGCTCGTTTGTCGACGTTACCGATCAATCTGAGGCGTCTACCGTAAGTCTTCCTTAGAGAAGGGGCGTCCACTCCGGCAGCTACTTCAAGCGGATAGAGACAGTTAACGCCTCCCTCAAGCCATAAAGGAACTAGAGCGTTTATATTTCCGTCAGAATCAACCATGATTATATTGACGCCGTTCTTTTTGAGGAAGTTGGTAACTTTCTTGTAGTGCGGAAGCATGAACTCCCTGAATAGCCTCGGCGAGATATGAGGACCATGCTTATAGGCCATATCCTCCCAGAAGGTGGCGTAGTCTACTCTGCAATTCTCAACGGCTTTCCTCAAGGTCTCTATGGTGAACCAGCTCCAGAAACTCATTATCTCATGAACTAGTTCAGGGTCCGTGTAGAAGGCTTTCAACAGATTCTCTAGACCCATAAAATCACGAGCCTTACCAAAGAAACCTGGGATTTTTATTCTCACGGGCACATCGACTGTTTCGCAGTACTCGATAAACTCTTCACTCCAATCTGGAGGATAACGTAGAGAGTTATAAGGATCGAAGCGTTTCTTCATCGCCTCAAAATCTTCCATGTTTTTGACTGGAAACTCTAGGAATTGAGGGATTGTTAAACCCGGACCCTTGCTTGAGGAGTAGCCACGCTTCTTAACTTTCTTCTTTATCCCCATTTCATCGATTATTATTTCTGCTTCTTCATCTTCACTAAGTGTCCTTTTGACGAATCTTGGAATAGGCCCGAAGTCTAAATCTATTTCAAGTCTTCGAATATTATCGAATCCGAAGTAATCGTTTACAGTTAGATCTATTGGAAGTCCTTCCCTATACCAGCGGTTACAAGTAGAGGGCCAAAAGCCTAAGAATTCACAGAAGGGTAATCTGTCTGACTCCTTAAAGTTCATAGTCGCCAAGAAACGTTCTCTCACGTTCATAGAGGATCACTTTTGAATTTACTATCAAGTATCCTTAGAAAATCTTTTTATTAAATATAAAGCTAGAGAGATAGTTTTTATGCAGGGAGTTGTCACATATGAAACTACCATGGTTTGAAACTCATTTTAGACGAGTTATCATCGATATGCACATCGGAGATTGGGATCCACGTTTCCTTACAAAGGCGGATGCGAAACAGATCGTTAAAGAGTTGGTCAAGGCAAAAGTTAACGTGGCGATACTCTACGCTAAGAGCCACTGGGGCTTAGCCTTCTATGACACTAAATATGGATATAAGCATTCGCAGTTTGAGAGGAGGGATTTCTTTAGAGAGTTGCTGGAAGAGGCCCATGAAAACGGCATAAAAGTCTCTTGTTATTACAGCGTCGGATGGGATATGGAAGTAGCTAAACGGAACGCTGACTGGAGACAGATCGACACCGAAGGAAATTTCCTCTACTTCTTCAAAAAATGGCCTCAACTCTGCATTAACAGTCCATACCGAGAATATGTCAAAGCTCAGATCAGAGAACTGACAGTAAACTATGACATTGATGGGTTCTGGTTGGATATAATTCGATTCCACCCGAAAGGGTGTTACTGTAAATACTGTAATGAACTCTTCCGTGACCGTTTCCAAACGGAACTTCCAAGAGATTCCAGTGATCCACTTTGGAAGAACTTTCACGAATGGCGCATGAGGGTTCTAGAGGAGTTCATGATGGAGACTAGACGAATGGTGAAGGGCATTAAACCGGAAGTGGCAATAACCCATAATTTCATCAGAACCCTCGAATCCGGAGAGTTTGCTCAGAGTACGGAGGGCATAACGGAGGCAGACGATTACCTTTCTAGTGAGGTGCATTATTTTCAACTCGGCACACTTGGCTTAACACGTGACCCGAAGTTCTGTCGAGCCGCAGGAGATGGAAAGCCCGTTGAGTTATTGTTCTCCCGTTTTACGGATGGATGGGACTGGTCGATTAAACCTCTCACAAGCATGAAGGTCGAATCGAGCTTCGCTTTAGCCCATAACTGTAGCATAACCTTCGTTGACCACTGCTACCCAGACGGGACTGTGGAGCCCAGATTCTACGATATATTACGGGAGGTTTACAGTTATGTGGAGGAGAGGGAGAGATGGGTTGTTGGAACCAAACCCGTAAATTATGTGGCTGTGCACTTCTCCGAGAAGACCCGGGACCTCCATCCAGAGAAGCCTGAGGAGTACTTGCTCGGATTCAGCGGTGTCTGTAAAGCTCTCAGCGAAGAACACATCCCCTATGAGGTAATAACGGATCGTCACATAACCTACGAGACCCTAAAGAACTTTGCAGCAGTTGTGCTCTCTAACTCTATATGCCTTTCAGATCGCCAACTGGACGCGTTGAAAGAGTACGTGGAAAAAGGAGGTGGGCTAGTTGCAACATACAAGACCTCCCTCCGTGACGAATACGGCAATAGGAGAGAAGACTTCGGATTGGCGGATGTCTTCAACGTTAACCTCCTCGACTCCATCAACTATAAAGTTACGTATGTCAAGGTAGGGGATCACGCAGTTACTAAATCTGTGCATAAGACTGTACCGCTGCCTCATCCAATGGATCAACTTAAAGTTTTAATCTCTGGAGACGGCGAGAAGGCTGGGTCGATTCTTTATCCCTTCACGGAAAACGCCCTCCCTCATCGATTCGTAACTCACGACTTACCTCCTCCAGGGGAAGACAGCGGTTATCCCAGCATCGTGGCATCTTGTAACGGAGGCAAGGTTGTCTATTTTGCTGGTAGACCAGGGGCAGTCTACGCTTCTTCTATACCCTTCCCGGATTATCGGAGACTTCTAGCAGGGGCAGTACTCTATTGCGCTAGGGATAGACCTCCAGTTGAGGTTGAAGCACCTAGATGCGTGGAGGTTACAGTCTTAACTGATGAAGAAAAGGAAGTCGTTCACTTACTAAATCATCAACCTGAGTTAGGGAGATCTCTAAAGATAGGTGGATACAGGATTCCACCAGTTAAATTCGAAACAGCGCATGTAATAGAAGAGGTTCTACCCGTTTACGGCATCAAAGCTAAGATTAGAGTTCCTAAGAGAAGAGAAGTTTCTAAGGTTTATCTCGCTCCTGAGAAGACGAGTTTAGATTGGCAAGCGAAAGGAGACTCGATTCTAGTGGAAGTTCCTCAAGTGACTATTCATACCATGGTTGTTGTAGAATTTATTTAAATGTGTAGGACTCAGAATCCTACAACTATCCACCAGAATACGATGAAGAAAGCTAGAGTTACGATTAACCCTACAGCGTTACCTTTACTCATCATCGTACTCCACCTTCCTTTTTTAATTATCTGGAGACAAGGGAAATTTAAGTGATGAGAAACTATATTTCGGAAAAGTATTACGTATCCATACAAGAGACTACGCCACACTAATCAAACAATAGCTCACTTCCACCATCAATCTCTACTTCTAAAAGTAGAAAAGACACCAAAAATAGCAACTTTATTCAGGTTCCCTTTTTCCTAAAAAATCAAAAACGCCCTATTCACAAAATTTTGTTGGTAAAACATTGAGATTTGAACCCTAAATATCGAATTTCACACCCAGTGCCGCGTTAAAATTAACATTTTCTTTGTTTTATTGACTTCAAAGTAAGTTATCGCTTGTTAAGAACTGAATTGCATATTTAAGCGATATTTGCTATAGTTTGGAAGCGAGTCGAATTTAAAATCTGAAGAGGGTATATAAAACTCTATGGGAAGGCCGTTGTTATGCCGCTTTATGAGGTTGTGTTTAAGGTAACGCATGATTGTCCATTCGGCAATATTTCACGCAGATTTCCTTCTTTGAAGATGTTTCTTTGGTGTAATAGAGAATACGAAGTTATCGAAATATTGGTGGATGACCGAGAGGAATATTCGGCTGTGATGGAAGAAATTGTGAAGATAGGCGGGGTAATTGAGGAATCTTCTGATCGAGATAGTGTTCATATAGTAACGAAGAAGTGTTTTTGTACGACGGAAAACTCTGTAAGTAAGAATATCGACGCGTTCAATCTTCTTCACGTTTCACCAGTGGTTTATGAACGAGGCTGGGAATACTATCGCATCATAGTCTTCAGACATAAAGACTTGAAGAGTCTCCTGCAACGACTCGAAGAGATGAATTTCACAGTTGAGATTTTCGAAAGGTTCCTTTCGATGGCTTTATGGCAAGTTCCTTAACCCTTACAGCTGATGCTCCATTTCCGGATTTAGCTGAAAAGCAAATGGATGCTCTGTTAACCGCGTATAGCCATGGCTACTATAGGTTGCCGAGAAAAACCGACGTTAAAACAATATTATCGCGTCTCTTGTTCCCTATATTCAACT
>CAZOCN010000106.1:0-4977 GCA_964578315.1 uncultured Candidatus Bathyarchaeia archaeon | reverse complement strand
ATTGAACGGGGGAGAGGCTGTTTTAGAGGCTTTAGAGGCCGAAGGAGTTAAAGTACTCTATGGGTTGCCGGGAATCTCAACTCTGAAAATCTATGATGCCCTTTACTCAAAAAAGGAGATAACTCACATCACCGTGAAATACGAGGCTAACGCGGCGATAATGGCTGATGCTCAGGGTAGACTGACAGGAGAGCCAGGAATCTGCTTAACGATTGCTGGACCTGGAGCAACAAACACGGTAACTGCCATCGCAGAGGCATATGATGCAGCTTCCCCGGTATTGCATATCTCGGGAGCTGAACTAGGAGATGGAAGGTACGGGTACTTTCATGGAATGGATGACCCGGATTTTCTGAGAAAAATCTTTGAGCCCGTCACGAAATGGAGTCACAGAATAGAGAAGGTGGAGGATATTCCCCGCGACCTTTCTAGAGCCTTCAAAGTTGCCAGAAGTGGAAGGAAGGGGCCTGTGCATATTGAGATTCCTTTAGGGGTACTAGAAGCGATTGATCTTATAGATCCTTATGAAAGTCAGCTCGTTCCCAGAAGGGACCCTCCAGAAGAGGTTGTGAAGGAGCTAGTATCTGTTCTTTTAAAAGCGGAGATGCCTGTTATTTATGCTGGACAAGGAGTTCTCAGAGACTCAGCCTCTGACGAATTGGGTAAGTTATCTGAGCTTTTAGGGGCTCCAGTGATCACAACTTTCTATGAGTCTAACGTGATTCCTCATGACCATCCCTTCTTCGCTGGGATAGTAGGATGCCGTTTCTCTCGAGAATACTTGGAATATGAGGCTTCAAGACCAGCCGTTGCAAACCTATTAGAGGAGGCTGATGTTCTATTTAGTGTTGGCATAAGACTGGGGACTCCTGAAAGCGAGCTTCTTAAAGAGATAGGCTCAAAACAGATTATTCACTTGGATGTGGAAGAGAACAAATTCGCCCATGAGTTCCCCATACAGATAGAAGTTGTCTCCAGCATCAAATCTACCCTACAGAGGCTCCTTGCCGCTCTCAAAGGTAAGACTCTGAAGAGGAAGAGGGATGTTATGGAAGAGATTGCGGAATTCCGTAGGCGCGTTAGAAGTAATCTGCGAAGAGTCGTCGAGGAGAAGGAGAAGGCTAAGCCTATTCATCCGGCTGTAGCTGTGGATAAGTTAAGGAAGGCTCTTGAAAGAGACGCTATAGTTATCTCTGACATAGGAATGTGTCAGGCTTGGCTGAGTGATTTTTTTGAAGTTTACACGCCTAACAGTTACCTAGATCCTGGAAGTTACGGGTCAATGGGATTCGCACTTCCAGCCGCAATAGCCGCTAAAGTGCTCTTTCCAGAGAGAGAGGTGGTGGCTGTAGCAGGTGACGGGGGTTTCTTCATGTCTCTTCAAGAGTTCCAGACAGCCGTTGAGAACGAACTGAACATCGTGGTTATCGTCTTTAATGACTCCAAATATAACTCCATCTGGCACATCCAAAAGAGCCAGTACAACGGGAGGTTCATCGCTGTGGATATGTACCCCGCTAACTTCGCTAAATACGCGGAGACTTACGAAGTAAAAGGGATAAGGGTGGAGGAGCCGTCAGCCTTAAAGCAAGCATATGAAGAAGCCCTATCCTCCAAAACACCGACGATAATCGATGTAGTAATCGATAACAAGTACTATCCTATAGAACGTAGGGCCTTCATAAAACATAAGAGAAAACACATCGCAAGTTGAGGAATATAAAGAGAAAATTCGGAGACACACTTTTTATTTTTACTTTCTTAATGAGCGTTTCTCTCTGGTCACAGAAGAAAGCCTTCTTACGAAGGGGCTTTTACATGAGGCTTATAAATTGTAAAGTTATCATTTCGAACTTGGAATTGATTTGGAGGGAAAGATGTCTTGAGTGTATATGAAGAGTTGGGTGTTAGAAGGGTAATCAATGCTAGAGGACCCGCAACGATTTCAGGAGGGTCTGTTTTAGATCCAGAGGTTGTTGAAGCGATAAAGTCCGCTTCTCAATGGTTCGTGGATATGAACGAACTCCATAGAAAGGCTGGTCAGAGAATAGCTGAACTGATCGGGGTTGAAGCTGCCTATGTGACGTCGAGTTGTGCAGCGGCTCTAGTCCTAGCAACAGCTGCCTGCGTCACTGGGAAGGACCCAGCCAAGATAAGGAGGTTGCCTGATACGGAAGGCATGAAAAACGAGGTGATTATCCAAAAGGGTCATCTATGTGTATATGAGCACTGTTTTCGAGCGCCGGGGACGAAACTTATAGAGGTTGGTTTCCCAAACTCCACGGAGCCTTGGGAGATAGAGGAAGCTATCAACGAGAAAACCGCTGCGATAGCTTATGTCATTGCACCCTTAGGACCATTTGTCGGAGACACTCAGATGGGGATGGTTCCGTTGAAAGAAGTAGTAAGGATCGCTAAGAAGCATGGGATTCCCGTTATAGTCGACGCCGCGAATATGGTGCCTCCAAAAGAGAATCTTTGGAAATACGTTCATATGGGTGCGGATCTGGTGGCGTTCAGTGGCGGGAAGCTACTCAGAGGACTTAACTCCACAGGTCTTCTCCTTGGAAGAAGAGACCTAGTGGAGGCGGCGGCGATGCAGGGTACACCTAACATAGGTATAGGACGACCCATGAAGGTTAGTAAGGAGCAGATAGTTGCCATGGTCAAGGCTTTAGAGATTTACATGCGGAAAGATGAATCTGCTGAAAGAAAACTTTGGGAGGAAAGGGTGCAGTTTATCCTTAACGGACTGGGAGATATACCTTTTGTAAAAGCTGAGAGGGTCTTTCCTACATTGGATAACCGGCCGATTCCGAAGGTTCATCTGGCAATTCGGGAGAAGCATCTGGGAAGAACAGCGCGTGAAATTGTAGAGATCCTCAAGGATGGAGACCCAATAATTCATGTACAAGAAAGCCTATTAGATAAAGGTGTGTTAATACTGGATCCCTCAACGTTACTTGAGGGTGATGAAAAGATACTTGTAGAGAGGCTCAAAAAAGTATTAAAAAATTAATTATCTCCCGTCTTATGCAAAAACTTATCTGAGAATAGAGCCTCCTTTATCGATCGATGAAGTAGACTTGAAGTCTTGCATGGCCTTTCTTAGCGACCACGCTAATTATCCAAATTTTATCTGTAGGCATTACATTCCAGGCGAGACAATAGACTTTACAACCTTCGACTCCATGATTCTCTCTCTGTCAAAAGGTGAAATGTGGATAGCACATGGCAATCCATGCAAAGTAGAATACAAACGCTATACCCTCTAAAAATTATAAAAAATCTTTTACCTTTCTTTTTATAAAAACGCGTTTTATCTTAAGAAAGCAATCTATTACCGAAAATGAAGGTCGATAATTAGCCGCTCTTGCTGTAGTCGCCAAGGAAAACTTTTTTTGGATCAAACTTGTTTTTCTGGAGATCCATAACTCTTATTAATGGTAGAAATTAGTAGATTTACTAATTAGAGTTGAAATGTCAGCCTCTGACGCATCTCTCCGGGATATACTTTCTCCAAGGAAATTGCGAGAGATAAGGAAGAAAGCTCAGAGGCATGGAGCATGGTTCAAAGTTTTAAGTAATATAGAGCGGGCAATAATAACTCTCACAATTCAATGTGTTGAGAAGGTTCAGAGTGCGGTATTGGCCGAAGCATTGACGGCCATAATTATAAAACTAAAATTAGCTATGGAGTCGAAGATCAAGCGCTTAGTGAGGGTTATGGGCCGCTTCTTACTCAGTAAAGTTGTAAAGGCTGCTAAGAAGATAGGATTAAAAAGAGCTTCGCAATGGATTATTGATAAGAGCTTCATAAAATACTTGGTTATTACGTATATTAACACGCCTAAAATGTTCCAAATTACATGAAAGCTCGTGAAGAAAGTTATGTTATTTCTACTAGACAAGAGAGTTTTCCATCTTTATAGTTAAAAGAAGCGATTTTCATGGACGTTGTTGCTTGGTAATACTTATATTCCTTTAGTGCGGTAATACTCAATGGGATACCCATGAGTAAACTCGTAACTGTCTCCGCTAAGGTTAGCGAGGAATTGAAGAGGAAAGCTGAGGAGTTAAGGATAAACATCAGCGCCTTGGTAAGGAGGGCTTTAGAAGAAGAGGTCGAGAGAATTGAGCTCCAAAATGCACTTAAAACCTTGAAAGAGGAGATAGAAAACTCTCCCAGTCTCCCTGAAGGAACCTTGGTTAGGATCATCCGTGAAACTAGGAAAGGCCGTAAACTTGCTGAATAAGTATCCTAGAGCGGTGTTGGATGCTTCCATACTGACACAAACGGTCGTTAAAGAGAAGTATACGGAGTTAGCCCTAAAACTCGTAGGGAAACTCAAAAGGATTTATGTGCCTTCACTTGTCTTGTATGAGATAGGTAACGCTCTGGTGATGCTTACACATAGAGGGTTCATCACTAAGGAAGGTGCCATCAGAAAGTTTAAGTCCCTCATGTCTATACCGACGCTCGACCTTAAGGAACCTAAGCTGTATAGGGCTGTGGAGATAGCCATAGGCCTCAAAACCACCCTCTATGATGCTTCCTATCTGGCTTTAGCCATTGAAATAGGTGTTCCACTTATCACGGCCGACAGAGAACTATACGAGAAGGGAAGGGATATAGCCGAAACGGTCCATGCATCCATAATGGTTAATGGGATGGAGAGGCAATAAGAGCCATTAAAATTGCTATCGATCGATCTTTACATTAATTGGATTTTTCACTTTATCAACACTATGATGTTGTATGCGATTTCGCGGCTTGCAGAAAAAACGAACGGGAGAAGGTAGAAATGTTGGAAATTGAGGTTGTTGAAGTGCGAGGATGCTGTCCAGTATATAAGGTTGGCGACAAAATAGTGATCGATGACCCGGAGATAGTTTTGGAGAAGACTGATGCCTTGTGTGTACATGCACTTTCATCTTTGCTGCATTACGTTCTGATTTTGGAGAGAGGCGGAGATC
>CAZOCN010000105.1:0-5017 GCA_964578315.1 uncultured Candidatus Bathyarchaeia archaeon | reverse complement strand
ATCGATCGATCGTAATTGAAATGCTTCTTCCTCTTTTTCTGTCATTAGAAGTGAATAAAAATTCCACTCTATACCCTTCGAGTATATCTCAAGAATATTAATTGCGAGTATTCGCTCTGAACTGTGATTTGATCCGCGTTTTTCCTTTTCAAAATTGCAATAACTCACTCGCGTAAGAGTAAATTATTATTCTGTCGCACTCTAGTATGAAACACTCCTCTGAATACTTATAACCTATATTTAATATCGACAAATTTCAAATACGCAAAGGCGATAACTCTCTAGAAAACTAACTTACTAGGAATAGTCAAGAGTTGAGCGCATCCACAGATAGCCCAATAGAGAGTCTCAATAAAGAATTTAATAACACTTTTCTGCGAGTCGTCGACTCTTCATTGATGCAATTAGGAGAAAATGTGGGATCCATCGTCTACTATTATTTAGAAAGAGATTATGTAAAAAGAGCGGATATCCCAACTGAAACGGAGCGTTTTTCAGCTTGTCTAGAAAAGATCTTCGGCAAGGCAGGCGAGCATATTATGAGAATGATGATCGTGGAGAGACTTTACGTCGAAATCGAAGAGGAGCTAGAGGAAGTAGAAGATTACAGCTTCTCCGATTATGTCGATGATGCAAGAAAGAGATATCTACAGAAGAATAGAAGTCTACTCTAATTAGATCTGTTTCGTGTAATTTTCAATATGGAATAAAGAGTAAAGGTAACCTTCGGAAGTGAAAATTATGCCTCTTTACGTAGTTCTAGGCAAGTTCACTCAGGAAGGAGTGACGAAGATAAAGGATTTGCCTCAGCGTCTTGAGGCGGCTGGGAGAGTCGCCAAGTCGGTTGGAGGAGAAATCAAGGAGTTCTACTATACTATGAGCTGATATGACTTCGTTGCGGTATGTGAGGCTCCGAGCGACGAAGTGATGATGAAGGCATTGCTTTTAATTTGTGGTGCAGGAGCGGTAAGAACTGAAACACTTGTAGCAATCCCAGCTGAAAGGATGTAGAGACCCTCCGGGAATTGCCATGACGGACAGTCCAATAGAGACTGTTAATATTCCCTTTTTTCAAGTTGTCCTTCCCTTCTCAAGAGTTAAAAATGAACAAATTTGAAGGGGAATAAAGAGATGTTTATTATTGGTGGCTGCAGGTGTGGAAGAGGACTCCGCGGCTTCTTGAGGGCTCAACTATTAGGGAGGCTCTGTTCTATGAGCGGCTCAGGAATGGCAGAGTTAAATGTAATCTCTGTGAGAGACGTTGCGTGATCCGCCTAGGGGAGAAGGGATTCTGTGGGACTAGAATGAACGTGGAGGGACGGTTGTACACCCTAGTCTATGGAGACTTGAGCGCCATTGAAAGCAGACCCATAGAGATAAAACCCTTCTTCCACTACTGGCCAGGCTCCACCGCCCTTACCTTCTCAACATGGTCATGTAACTTCCGTTGTCCATGGTGCCAGAACTACCATCTATCGAGGGCTTCACCGGAGCCTAGTAAAGCCCGTTTCCATTCTCCTGAGAAGATCGTAGAATCAGCGGTCCGTCTCGGAGATGAAGGGCTATGCGCAAGCTTCCAAGAACCTACACTTCTGACCGAATGGAGTCTCAAAGTCTTCCGTCTAGGAAGAGAGAAAGGACTCTACAGTTGCTACGTTTCGAATGGGTACATGACACTTGAAGTCTTGAGGATGCTGAAGAAAGCTGGAATGGACGGGTTGAAGATAGATGTTAAAGGCGACGCTGAAACCTATAGGAAATACTGTGGAGGCGTGGATGTGGAGAAGGTTTGGAGGAACATCAGAGAAGCGAAGCGAATGGGCTTTCATGTAGAGGTCGTTAATCTAATCGTTACCGGAGTCAACGACAGCGTCCATCATGTAGAGGGAGTAGTTGAGAGGCATCTCCAGGAAGCGGGACCTGACACGCCTATACATTTCACGCGATACTATCCAGCCTACAAGTTTACTAATCCACCGACTAAAATTGAAACTTTAGAGAAGGCCTATGAGATTGCTAAGAAAGCGGGGATCCAGTATCCTTACATCGGAAACGTGAGCGGTCACCCCTATGAGAACACTTACTGCCCCAATTGCGGTGTGGTTCTGATAAGACGTTTAGGCTATAGAATCCTAGAGTATCATGTCACAGAAGATTCTAGGTGCTTCAGATGCCACGAGGAGATTCCCATAAGAGGCCGATATATCAGGAAAAGAGCATTCTACATATAAGCGTAAACATAATAATTAGCCCTCCAGATTCCATATGTGGAGGATACTGTTTAAATCTTGAACTTATTCTCTTTACTGGAGGACCAGCCTTGACAGAAGAGAAAGAGATAACTAAGGAAGAAGTTGAACATGTAGCCTGGTTAGCCCATATAGAACTTACAGAAGAAGAGAAGCTTAAGTTCACAGAGCAATTTAATGATATACTCAACTTCTTTAAAAAGATCGACGAGGCGCCGGTGGAGGAGGTGCCTCCGACCCTACACATTCTAGACCTATACAATATCTATCGGGAGGATGAAGTAGGGGAGTCCCTAACTGAGGAGGAGGCTCTATCTAACGCCCCCAAAAAAGAACGTGGGTACTTCAAGGCGCCTAGAATAGTTTAAGGGTGAATTTCTAATTGGCCAAAATAGAGGGGATAACCGCCAAGGAGATCGCCTACAAGGTTAAGAGTAGGGAATTAACAGCTGAGGAATTAATTGATTTATTCTTCGAGAGGATAGCCGAGGTTGAAGGTAAACTTCACTCCTTCGTGACTTTGTTGAAGGAGCAGGCATTAGCTGAGGCTAGGGAGATAGACGCCAAGATACGTAAGGGAGAGAAGTTGGGGAGGCTGGCTGGAGTTCCAGTCGCCTTGAAAGACAACCTATGCACTAGAGGCGTACCAACCACCTGCTCCTCACGTATGCTTAAAAACTTCATTCCCCCCTACGATGCGACTGTGGTCGAGAGACTGAAGGCTGAAGATGCGGTCATCGTCGGAAAAACTAACATGGACGAGTTCGCTATGGGAACCACCACTGAGACCAGCTACTTCGGACCTACACGGAACCCTTGGGACTTGAGGAGAGTACCCGGCGGATCATCGGGAGGAAGCGCCGCATCGGTCTCTGCTTGCGAGGCGGCTCTGGCTTTAGGGTCAGATACTGGAGGTTCAGTGAGGTGTCCGGCGAGTTTCTGCTCCGTTGTAGGACTCAAGCCTACTTACGGGCGTGTAAGCCGTTACGGGCTAATCGCCTACGCTAACAGTCTGGAACAAATAGGTCCCATAGCTAAAAACGCTTCTGACTGTGCTCTACTATTTAACATAATCTCTGGACATGACCCCAGAGACAGTACCTCAATCCCTAACCGAGAGGCACCTCATCAGAATGTATCCGGTGTTGAAGGGTTGAAGATAGGTGTTCCGAGAGAATTTTTCGGTGAAGGAACGGAGAGAGCTGTGAGTAAGAGAGTCTGGGAGGCGATCTATACGTTAGAAGGACTCGGATGCGAATATGAGGAAGCTTCTCTGCCAAGCCTCGAATACGCCCTATCTGCATATTACATAATTGCCATGTCCGAGGCAAGCTCTAACCTCGCCCGATACGATGGGGTGCGATACGGCTTCTGTATAGAAGAAGAGAAGGAAGGCGCTAATTGGGCTACAGTCTTCGCAAAGAATAGACGGGAAGGATTCGGACCTGAAGTCCGCAGGAGAATAATCCTCGGAACCTACGCCCTATCAGCTGGCTACTTCAACCGATACTACCTGAGAGCTCTGAAGGTTAGGACATTGATAAGAAAGGACTTCGAACGTCTATTCAAGAGATACGACATACTTGCAACTCCAACGATGCCAGTGACACCCTTCAATATAGGGGAGAAGATTGAAGATCCACTGGAGTTGTACATGTGTGACGTAGACACGGTCACTCCGAACCTTGCGGGGATACCCGCCCTGTCCATCCCGTGTGGTTTCAAGGAGGGATTACCGATAGGATTGCAGTTGATTGGGCCTCCCTTCTCGGAGAATAAACTCTTAAGAATAGCTGAGGTCTACCAGGAGAATACTAGTTTTCATAAGGAGAACCCGCCCTTGAGGTGACCTTGTTGTCTTCTTTGAATGTTAAGATAGGTTTAGAGATACATACTCAGCTCACTAGCCTGAAAACTAAGCTCTTCTGTAGCTGTTCAGCCGACTACCGGAAGAAGCCTCCAAACTCTCTAACTTGTCCAGTCTGCCTCGGTTTGCCTGGTTCACTACCAGTCCTCAACGGGAAGGCTGTTGAACTTGCTGTTATGGCAGCTCTTGCCTTAAACTGTAAAGTCTCTGAGAAGATGCTATTTTTCAGGAAAAACTACTACTACCCTGACATGCCGAAGAACTTCCAGATCTCCCAGTATGATAGAGCGGGTGGCGTTCCGATAGCGGTAGATGGTTACTTAGACATTCGAATGGATAGGGAGAGGAGGAGGATAAGGATAACCCGTGTCCACTTGGAGGAGGACCCTGGAAAACTGGTTCACCTCGGAGCAATAGACACCTCTCCCTATACCCTTGTAGACTATAACAGGGCAGGCGTCGCCCTACTTGAGATAGTTACGGAACCAGACCTTAGGTCACCTAGGGAAGCTCGGCGTTTCTTACAGAAGCTCCGTTCAATTCTGGAACATCTCGGCGTCTTCGATGGCGGATTGGAGGGCGCTCTCCGATGCGATGCAAACGTTTCAATTGAGGGGGGAACTCGGGTAGAGGTGAAAAACATCTCTTCCTTCAAGGCAGTTGAGAGAGCATTGACATTTGAGATAATACGGCAGAAGAATCTGCTGAGTCGGAAGGAGAGGGTACGCCGTGAGACGAGGCATTGGGACGAGAATAGACGTGTAACTATATCCCTCCGTACAAAGGAGGAAGAGCAGGACTACAGGTATTTCCCAGAGCCGGACCTCACCCCTGTAGTTTTGGAGCCGGGGTTCATCGAAAAGATTAACAAGGAGATGCCTGAACTTCCAGATGCCCGGAT
>CAZOCN010000104.1:2674-5092 GCA_964578315.1 uncultured Candidatus Bathyarchaeia archaeon | reverse complement strand
GAATTTAAGGATTGGACCTCGATTCTTTGAGGGTCTCCTTCACTCTCAAGCCCACTACGAGAGCGATGAAGAGAGAAATGGCTACTTGTATTGGGGTTAATAACCTCCCGGTTATCCAGATTACTTTTAGGGCCTCTAGAGGGAAGCCGTAGAAGGGTTGGTATGTCCCGCAGGGTATGAATGTGAATAGTCTAAATTCTAGAGAGGGTATCCGGTTCTAACACTATGAAGGAGGAATAGAAAGGACTTAGCTCTCTTAGACTCTGATTCTCTCCCTCTTAAGAGAAGAAATTTATGGCGTCCCTTCAATTCAAACACGCCTCCCCGACTGCCCCGAAACACCTGCCGCTCTATAGATAAGCTCTCGCTTAATCTCCGCTTTCTTTAACGCTAAACTTCTAGTTTCGCCGTACGCCATTATAGAACAGAGCGGCTCCCCCTCCTCTATTATTACGCCCTCAAAGGGTACATCCCTAACTCCCTCTACCCCACTAAGGTCCGGCGCGATCAACCTCCGAGGAGCATACAATATGAGCCTAACGCAGAAACCCTCCCTTCTTCGGAGCCGCTCCGGTAGCCTCTTCTCCAGACAGGCAGCGATATGAGCCTCCACTAAATTCACGCCAGAGACATACTCTACACATTCTAGTGATCCCTGAAACCTCGGATTGACTTCGATTACGTAGGGGAGGCCCTCCCTAGAGACAACCAAATCCACGCCATTAGAACCCAATAACCCGAAATATCTCGCGACTTTCAAGGAAAAGTTCACACAAGTCTCTGCAGTTTCAGTCGAGAGAACGGCGGGCACAACATTCCCACAATAACTGAAGGGCTCCCTTGCTCCCACGGAAGGAATTCCTAGAAGTTGCTCGTTAACTGTAAGGGCGATCGCCTCCGCCTTAGATGATAGAAGGGAGACGCTTACAGGCGTCCCTTCTATGTACTCTTGGACAACAACCTCACTATTCAATTTTGAAACCTCCCTAAAGGCGCTTCTGAGCTCCTCTTCACTGGAAACTTTCCTGATTCCAGTCCCGCCTAGAGTGGCTTCTGGCTTTAAGACAACGGGGTATCCAACATCTCTACATATTCTTACAGCTTCTCTGAGGCTTCCAATAACGGAAGTATCCGGACACTTCACTCCCAGCGCCTTCAATCTCTCGTAAAGACTTGTCTTATCCCTAACCTTCGCAATAGCTTCGGGATCGTTACCAACCACGGGGAATCTGTACAGTCGCCTTAGAACCTCCGGGGAGTCCTCGAATCCTGAAGAGAATAATAAGAAATCTATCCTCCAACCTTTCCAAGCCTTCTCTATAAGTCTCAGAAGTCTCTCAGAGTTGAAGTCCTTAGATACGTATCCGCAAGACTTTCCTCTCCACTGTTTTATTATAGACTTAACTCCCACACATAGCCTCTGAAGATCAACGTCACCAAAATAATCCACAGCAAAAACCTCATATCCAGCCTTACGGGCGGAGCGAGCGAGGGGTACAAGGTCCAATCCTGTGATCAGAGCTCTCTTAGGGTTCCTCATGCACTCCATCTCTTTCGATCTTCACTCTTTCCGTTAATAACTTGTCCTTAGATAAAAGAGGATTTCATATTTCAGATGAAAATTGTTAATAATGGCTATAATTCCATTCTGGATGTGGTGATGTAGAAATATGCCTTGCAAAGTTGTTGTTTGCGGCTTCTTCGGAGATACTGGAAAGGGGAAAGTAATCTCTTACTTGGCGTTGAAGGACAAGCCGAAGGTGACTGTCCGAGCTGGTGTAGGACCGAATGCTGGTCATACCGTAATATTCAATAACAGATTATATAAACTCCGAATGCTCCCTTGCGGCTTCGTTTATGAGAAATCCAGATTACTCATAGGACCCGGAGTTCTGGTCAACCCTCAAATCTTCTTAAAAGAAGTCGAATTAACGGACTCGAAGAATAGAGTAGGCGTCGACCCTCAATGCGCCATTATAGAAGAGAGACATATGGAGGCAGATAGGAAAGGACAGCTCGCAGAGAAGATCAAATCCACCGGTTCCGGTTCCGGTCCATGCAACGCGGAGCGGGCTCTACGCATAGTAAAGCTCGCCCGGGACGTAGACGCCCTAGAAGAGTTCTTGACGGATGTCCCTCTAGAAGTTAATCAAGCAATTGATGAGGGGGAGGAAGTTTTGATCGAAGGAACTCAGGGAACCTTTCTCTCCTTGTACCACGGGACATACCCCTACTGTACCTCGAAGGATGTCACCGCTTCGGCTGCATGTTCCGATGTAGGCGTGGGACCGACAAAAGTGACAGACGTGATACTCGTTCTTAAAGCCTACACCACCCGTGTAGGCGCAGGACCCTTAGAGGGAGAATTATCATGGGAAGAGACGGTCAAGAGAGGATGGGATGAAGTAGCCACGGTAA
>CAZOCN010000104.1:0-2664 GCA_964578315.1 uncultured Candidatus Bathyarchaeia archaeon | reverse complement strand
CGGGGAGAAGGAGACGGGCAGCTCCCTTCAACTTCAATCTGGCAAAGAGAGCAGTTATGCTCAACGGAGCCACTCAAGCTGCCGTTACAAAGATCGACATCCTGTTCCCGGAGAGCAAAGGAGCAACCTCCTACTCTGATCTGCCTAAAAAAGCAGTAGACTTCATAGAAGAAATAGAAAAGAAAATAGGAATCCCCGTCACCTTAATCGGCACCGGTCCCGGAGCAACGGAGATGGTGGACCGAAGAGAAGAGATAACTCAATAACCCTCAGTTCTCCTCTGACTCCTCGAGGGGACTAGAGCTGAGGAGAGACCTCTGTTTTAGGGAGAGGAGACTCCATAGAAAGCCTTACGTCTCTCCTCAGCTCGGCACTAGGCGTTCCTTTGGGGAAGCCTTGGTAACTAAATTCTTAAGATATGATATAATGCTGTTGTTACCGTTTTGAGTCTCTTGGAAGGTACTACTGTATTTTGTATCCTATCTTTCTCAAGAAGTTCTTTCGCCACTCAATGTCCTTTGGTCCTTCGATTCCCTTCTGTTTGTAACCGTCAATTACTCCTAAAATTCCCCTCCCTTGCTCCGTTTCTGCAACGATAACTTCCAGAGGATTCGCGGTTGCTGCATATACAGTGCAAACTTCAGGGACGCGCTTTACCTCATTAAGTACATTTATTGGATAGGCTCCTCTCATTAGGATAATAAAGGCGTGACCACAGGAGAGTTTAAGGGCATTCTCTGCAGCTGCCTTCTTCAACTCTTCATCTGTCCCTTCAACCCTTACAAGGCATTCTCCAGAGCTCTCACAGAAGCTTAAACCAAATTTTATGTTAGGAACAGAAGTAACCATCGCCTCGTAGATGTCCTCAACCGTCTTTATGAAGTGAGCCGTGCCGATTATTATATTACATCCTTCGGGAACATCAACTCGAACAACCTTTAACTCCACATCTAATCACCACAAAACAATGTTTATAACTGCTCTTTAACTATATATTTTATTCAATGACAAACGAAAAGAATGCAAAGACAGCCAAGAAATTTTCTACACGAATCGCGGGACATGGTAACTTAGAGCATAGAGCGTTTCAACTCGTTATGGCTTCAGGAGAGAAGGGGCTCCTGCAATCAGAGTTATGGCGGACTCTTAATGCTACAAGTAGAGAAGGTTCCAGAATCTCCATTAAACTGGAAAAGAAAGGTTTGATAAGGAGGGTTAATGAACTTCATAATGGTAGGTGGACTTATAGACTCTTCGCTGAGAGGCATCCACCTTCCATAGATTCGATCTTTGATACCCCCTGCATAAGATGTGAGGATATAGAACGTTGTGGAGCACGAAACACGATATCACCGAATACTTGTAGGAAACTTTCTCAATGGCTTATGGAAACTTGCCTTTTGGAGTAAACAAAAGTTTGCCTAGAAGTTTTTTACGTCAGAAGAGGAAGGATTACTACTACCGTAAAGCGAAGAAGGAACGATACCGTTCGAGGGCAGCTTATAAATTACTCCAAGCTACGAGGAGGTTTCAATTTATGAAAGAAGGAGATGTGGTGATCGATCTAGGAGCCGCTCCGGGAGGATGGATCCAAGCCTCTCTCAAGATAGTAGGCGATAAAGGATACGTCCTCGGAGTTGACCAGAAACCTATCAAACCGTTGAACGCTCAAAACGTGAATACGATAGTAGGCGACATCACCTCCGAGGAAATCATCGACACCATAAAAAAGAAACTACCTTTTAATGCCGATGTCGTTATCTCCGACGTTGCCCCAAACGTCTCCGGAATCTGGGAAGTAGATCACGCAAGACAAATAGACCTCTGTTACCATGCCCTCCGTATAGCAAAATCCACACTCAAAGATAAAGGAAACCTCTTCATCAAAGTGTTCCAAGGAGACCTCTTCGACGACTTCCTAAGAGAAATACGTAGTTCATTCCGGGAAGTGAAAATATTTCGACCAAAGGCCACTAGAAAAAGAAGCGCTGAGATATACATTATAGGAAAGGAATTTAAAAAATAAAAAAGCCCAGGTTGAGTCTAAGCCTACACAGATCATCCCACTCCCGATCTACTTATCACCTACGTGACCTCCCCGTTTGATGCGATCTCCCGAAGAGATCCTTTCGGCGACCTGTATCTCGGTTTGTGGGAGCAATCTATCTAAGCTTGCTCCTCAACCTGAGCAGTAGATATATACATATTTTTGTATATAAATGCTTTTTGCACATTTTCCAAATAAGAACTCAGAAAATTAGGGGCTATTTTGACATAAATAGTTCGGCGTGTGGAAGGTTGGAACGGTTCGAGAGAGACTTAGAGATTCTTGTGGAAAAGCTACGGAGCGGCCTGAACAGGAGAGAGGAGAGGACCTTAACTAGGCTAAAGGATCGCCTCCTCTTGTTGAGAAAGAAGAATCTGGTGAAGATAAATCATTCAGTAATGGAGCTGGTTTTGGCTAAATATCTCATAAAGAAGGGTTATCAAATTGAACTGGAACACCCTTTAGATGAAACTCTAGTATGCGACCTTTATGGCGTGAAAGGCTTGGGAACACTTGTAGTTGAGATAGAAACAGGCTTCGTCCCTCCTGAACACGCCTTGGATCCAATAGGATACATTAGAGTCAGAGTGGCGAGTAAGATAATCCGTTACAGCAAC
>CAZOCN010000103.1:0-5201 GCA_964578315.1 uncultured Candidatus Bathyarchaeia archaeon | reverse complement strand
AGCGACAGGCTCATAACCTGTTGGTCAAGGGTTCAAATCCCTTCGGGCCCACTAACATGGACTTTCGGCTTGTAGATGAAGGTAATGCCATGGAGATGTGAGAAATTTGAAGGTAGAAGAGCTAGCTGAAGAATTGAGAGACGCTGTAGTGCACTATGATGAGGAGAGAGCTAAAGAATTGGCGGGTAAACTTCTGGAGATGGATGTGGATCCTATAGAGATTATTGAGAAATACTTGGTTCCAGCCATGAAAGTTGTTGGTGAACTCTTTGATAAAGGAGAATATTACCTACCACACTTGATGCTCGCCGGTGACGCCATGAAAGCCGCTACTGGAATATTGACTGCTGATCTCAGTGAGAAGAGAAGGAGACTCTCTGAACGTAAAAGGAAGGCTGGAACTATCGTGATAGGAACGGTAGAGGGAGACCTTCACGACATAGGCAAGAATATTGTTGCATTGCTCCTAGAAGTAAACGGTTTCGACGTCTACGATTTAGGTAGGGAGATAAGTCCCATGGAATTCGTCGAAAAAGCAGAGGCCGTTAACGCTGATATAATAGCTCTCTCCTCGTTGATGAGTACCACAATGGCTTATCAAGCAGAGACGATAAGATACCTCAAGGAGCTTGGTCTAAGAGAGAAGTATAAGATTATAGTAGGTGGAGGCCCGACTAGTGAGAGCTGGGCGGAGAATATCGGAGCAGACGGCTGGGCTAAAGACGCACCCGGTGCGGTAGAGCTAGCGAAGAGGTTACTCCGAAGTAAGGAGACAATCAAAAATGATTAGTTTCTTGGAGGTTGTAAAAAGAGCGTTAACTGGGCCCCTCTGTACCGAAAGGGAATTCGATCTAAAAATCTTCAATAGCAAACTTAACGAGGTTGTAGAGGAGTATGGAATAAAATATGATCCAGAGAACCCTGTTCCTTCCGATGACACTTTAGCCGATGAGGTCTTCGATGCGGCGTTGAAATTCTATTCAGAGATTGGCACCTACTGTCTAGATACTCACCGCATAATAAGATTCGATGAAGGAGAGATAAAAGAGGCCATTAGATACGCTAAAAACTCCGTTAAGCTGGGTGAGGGAAAAGAAGAGAAGGAGTTCCTATCGAGAAAACCCGATAGTTCGATCCCTCCATGGTGTTCTGTAGGCGGATGCGGAGTATTCCTCTCCAGCGAGGAGCTCTTCCTTCGCTTAACAGAAGCCTTAGGCTCCATCCCCCTTGCAGATTCGATAAGCACCAACTGCCTCATAGAGGTGGAGGGCCAGAAGATCCTGCCGAAGTCTCCTTTAGAGGTTATCGGAGCAATAAGAACAGTCCTTTTAGCGAAGGAAGCCTTAAGGAGGGCTGGTCGACCGGGCCTTCCAATAGTCAATGGCGCGGCTACAGCGATTTCAGATGTGGGGAAGATCTCTGGAGGCGCCTTCACCCTTCAAAAGTCGGATGCTTATGAGGTTTGTTCAATAGCGGAGATGAAAGTTGACTTTGGAATGTTGAATGAAGTCGCCTACGCCTTAAACTCAGGTAACAAGATTATAGCAGCTTGCGGCCCATTACTTGGAGGTTATTGTGGAGGACCTGAAGGACTTGCGGTGGCTACCACTGCCTATACCTTTCAGGGTCTACTCGTTCAGAAGGGGGACGTACAGCATCCGTATCCAGTTCACTACAGGTACATCACGAACAGTGGAAGAGAACTCCTATGGGCGAACAGCCTAAGCTACCAAGCGATAAGTAGGAATGTTGAAATCCCGCTCTTGTGTATACCCTACGCCGCTGCGGGTCCGGCTACAGAGATGATATTTTACGAGATAGCCTCTGACGTATCCTCCATAATTTCCTCTGGCGGCTCTATAGAAGCCGTTGGACTTAGAGGAACAGAAGTGGACTATTCATGCCACTTAGAGCCACTTTTCGCTACAGAAGTGGCAAAAGCCGTCACGGGCATGACGAGGGAATCTGTAAACGAGATCGTAAAGGAACTTCTACCGAAGTATGAAGAGAGAATTCCAAAACCTCCAAAAGGGAAGCGATTCCAAGAGTGTTACAAGAAGGGGACCATAGAACCAACCGCTGAATATCTAAGACTTTACAAAAGAGTTAGGAAAGAAATCTCAGAGTATGGAATACCATTGGAGTAATTAATATTTCATGAAAGAAAAACTACTTCGATGTTGTCTCTTTGCGTGAGGAACGAAAGAATTATCTATCTCCTCTTTTAATGTGATGTGGTGCGTGAGGTGAGTAGGGATATTCGCTGAAGGTGACTTTGAAACAGACCGCGATCTTCTTTGAAGTCTACCAACTCGACGCCTACCATTACAGAATAGAAGCACGGAAAAACTCGCCTCAGAGTTCTGACAACCAAAGTCCTGCAGTCTTTTATCTTCCACTGAGAGAATTGTATATCCAGCGAGACTTGAGGGAAGAGCTCTTAGAGGCGATTATAGAATTCGTAGAGAAGCGATTCGGGGAAATCAGGACTATCGTCGAGTGTGTACGTTAGATCTTCTGGTGCCACATCCGCTGACTTAAATTACTCTTCCCTTCCTTTTTCTCGATTCTTTGAAGGAGTCTTCCTCTTTATCTAAACCAGATTGTTTTCTTTATGGCGATTCAAGATTTCATCAGCTAAATTATCTAACGCTTTAAAGTCTTCTTCTCGAGGGTAACCCTTCACGACAACTGGCTTGAGTAACTCCACTTTTAAATTAGATAACATTCCAGTGATCCGTTCTACCATTCTGCCACCCCAACCGTAGGATCCGATTATGGATGCAAATTTCAATTTTGGCCTTAAGGCATTGGCAAGATAAACCGCGTAGACAACGTTTGGGTGTGGACCAACTAGTACTGTAGGAGTGCCTATCACGATTGTCGCTGCGTCTACCAAGGCTATCGCTAACTTTCCGATATCTGTTTTAGCTAAGTTAAATTGTTTCACAGTTATACCTCTCTCTATTAAGGCAGCAACAAAGTATTCCACCATAGCCCTTGTGCTACCATGCATTGAGACATAGGGCAATACGACTATGTTTCTGGGCGGATTATAAATCCAGTCTCTATAGGCATTGAGTATAAAATCGGGCTTAGCGTAAATGGGACCGTGACTTGTAGCTATCAAGTCTATCTTCAGGTCTTTTATCTTTTCCAAATTCTTCTGGATTACGGTTCTGAAAGGCATCATGATCTCTGCGTAATATCTCTTAGCAGCCTCATAGACCGTTGCTTCGTCAGTTACATATAAATCGGATGTTGCAAGATGAGAACCGAACAGATCGCAAGTGAAGAGTATCCTATCCTCTCTTAAGTATGTGAGCATCGTCTCTGGCCAATGAACCCAAGGAGCGTAAATAAACTCTAGTGTTTTATTCCCCAATGACAGGGTTCCCCGGTCTTCTACGGTTATAAATTTGTCTTCTGCGATGAGAAGGAAATCCATGAGCATACTCTTACCTTTAGGTGTCGTGACAACTATGGCCTCTGGATTTCGCTCTAATATCTGCGGTAAAGCTCCAGAGTGGTCCTGTTCCGCATGGTTAGCAATAACGTAATCTATCTCTCTAACTTCCAATCGATCTAGGTTATTCATTAACATTTTCGCCATTGTTGGGTCAACGGTGTCTATCAAAGCCGTCTTTTCGCTGCCTTTAATCAGATAAGAGTTATAACTTGTCCCATCGGGGAGGGGAATAAGTTCGTCGAAAAGGCGCCTATCCCAATCAACTGCCCCGACCCAATAAATATCCTCTCTTAACTTTCTAGGCTTCATCTTCTATTTCCTCCTCAAATTGCTCCTTAGGTGCTCCGCAGACGGGACAAACCCAGTCACTGGGTAATTCCTCGAAGGGGGTTCCCGGCGATATCCCAGATTCAGCGTCTCCTTCTTCTGGATCATATACATAACCACATATGACGCACTTCCATCTCTTCATATTCAGACTCGCCTCATAATTTCTAGCCTAATATTCACTAAATGCTTTAAAAAGGAGAGGATTATACGGAAGGCCAACCGATGACGAAAACCTGTCAGGCAATCCGCTTAGAGAAACTGGAGGTCTGAGTTGATATTGTTATAACCAAAGATCTTCCTTGGATCGAGAGTAAATTAAAATAAAAGAGCATCTATGGTAAAATCGAGTACAAACTCGATGGGGATGATTGGAATCGAAGATCAGAGGAGCAAGAAGATTATCGTAGTTTCTCATTGCATTCTGAATCAGAATGCGAGAATTTATGGAATAGCGAAATTTCCAGGTGTGGTAACTCCTATTGTAGAGTTCTTAGTAAAGAGCGGATTGGGAATTATCCAAATGCCTTGTCCAGAGACGACGTACATCGGAATACGTAGATGGCAGTATGTCAAGGAACAGTATGATACCCCAGCCTTTAGAGAACACTGCAGAAAAATAGCCACTTCCATCCTTAACCAAATAGAGGACTACAGTAACAGCGGATATGAAATAATAGCCATATTGGGAGTTGATGGAAGCCCAAGCTGTGGCGTTAACAAAACGTCCAGAAATCCAACTTGGGGAGGACTGATACCGAAGAAATTACCGAGGTCGGAACATACATCTGAAAGAGGAGTCTACATGGAGGTTCTTGAGGAGGAGATGAAAAAACGTAGTCTGAATGTACCCTTCATCGGAGTGCCTGAAAACCACGAAATGGACTCTCTGAAGCATACAATCTCTCAACTAAAACAATTACTTACGTAATTGGGTAAATTCTTATGAGAATTTACTGAATCAACATTAGACGAATCGGATTTTAAGGGAATAATGTTTATCAAAAACTATGCCTTTCCACTAATTTTTTATAATACGTATAGAAAGGAACGTAAACACATGGGAGAAATGAATTTTATCATTATTGCCGTTGATACGCTTAGGGCTATTTCTATGGGTTGTTATGGATATGCGCTTAATACAACTCCTGTCTTAGACGAATACGCGAAAGAAGGAACCCGATTTAACTGGGCTTTTACAGAGAGCCCTCCTACCCAACCAGCCTTTACAGCGATTCTAACAGGGACAAATCCAATAGTCAACAACGTAGTCTCACACATCCTTCTAAAGGACTGCATCAGTGGCTGGAAGGAGAAAGCTCCACCGATCACCCCAGGGATAAAGATGCTCGCCGAGCTTATGAGAGAGAAGAATTACAAGACTTACGCAGTAGATAACCTCACG
>CAZOCN010000102.1:0-5218 GCA_964578315.1 uncultured Candidatus Bathyarchaeia archaeon | reverse complement strand
CCTGAGCTGCAGCTATTTCAATTCGAATTCCATATATGATTTTTTTCAGCAGTCTAGCGAGTGCGAAGGCTGAGTAGAGAGCATCTGGATCTGCATTATGATGGCATAAAATATTAACTAGTCTTACATCACGTTCCTTTATGAGGGATATTACTTTCTGGAATTGCATTCAAGTCCTCTCAGAAACTTCTCCACAGAATCCAGTGCCCTATCTACAGCTTTCTTAACTAGAGCCTCCAAATCGCCGATTTGCACCTCCTCCCTCAATGTAACTTCCAAGTCAACGTCCACGTTCACTCCGTCTCCCTCTTCGACGTTAACGGTTAGGTTTAAATCGTTTATCTTACTCGCGGGAATCTTCGATAGAAGAAAGTTCCTAGCACTTCTTTCCGCCGCTTCGCATATCTCCTCGAGTTCTTCAATATTGAGTTTTCTTATCTCAATACTCTCCGGTACATAAATTGTTAAGGAGGTGTTAAAGGCTTAAGGTCCTGTTGAAGTCTTGTTTGGAGGTTCTTGACTTGGCTCCGTAGCCTCTCTTCCTGTTTTCCTAGAACATTAACTCTCATACTCAGAACCTCTTTTCTCTCGTTGAGTTCAAGTTCAACTTTAGATTTTGTTGTCTCCACGAGAAGGGAACCTATGGACTTGAAGATAGCTGTTTCATCGGAGACCTTCTCTAACTCTTCCAGAGCCTGATTAACCTCCGTGAGTTCAAGTTCAACCTGTTGTTTCTGAGTCAATACGGTCTGTAGTGTCTGTTGAAGCTGCTGAAGTCTGAGGAGCCTCTCTTGAACAGGTGGAGGCAAACTTGATATATCAACGCTCATGTGCTAACACCCAATACGCTCCTATTAAAAGCGTCTCTCAAGATTTATTAATTTACCCATCTGATGATCTTAGAGGTGTGTAAAGTTTGGAAGTGAAGAAACCTCCTTGGAGACCCGATACATATTTCATTCAAGATGCCGTGGATTTAGCGATAGGTAGCATTTTAAATAGGTTGGACAGAGAACTCGATTTTCAGCCTTATTTCTGGATAGACTTAGAGTCGGATCCGCCGGAGGCGAGACATCTATCTTGGGATTACTGTGATATGTCTGGAAGATATGTTGATGCTCTAATCCTAGGTCGTCAAATAACTGGAAATCAGAGGGGTAGAGTGGAAGAGAAGGGGCTAAGAAGGTTTCTGTTATCTATGCAGGACGCTGATGGTTTGTTCTATGATCAAGATTCGGAATGGTCCACTTATCAGGCTGATATGTTCTGTCAGAGTCGAGTGCTGCTTGGACTAGTGAGCTGGTATATGCTCACAAAGGAAGCGAAGGTTAGAGCTAGCATCGACAGATTAATTGAGGGTCTTCAGGAGATAATTACTGATGAAAAAGATTACGGCTATTACCAAAAGAACATTTATTCCCGTGGAGAATGGAGGAGCGGAGGATTAGAAGGAACGTTACAAGCATTACCCTTAATGAAATATTTCGAGATTACAGGCGAAGGAGAGGCTCTCTCCCTCGCTGGAAAACTTATCAAATACTTCATTTATCACAGCCACAAAGTAGTCTTTCGTGATGGAAGTTATCATGGAGCTAGCCACGCCGGGGGAATTTTACCTTCAACCGTGGCGGCATTAAAATATGGAATAGCTACAGGAAATCAGGAGATCATTAATTGGGTGAAGAGAGTCTATAAATGGACTCGCGCCCATTCTCTAAGCAGTTTCGGTTGGCTTCAAGATATCCCCAACTACTCCAGCTGGTGCGAAACATGTTCATTAACTGATCTAATCCACCTTGCAATAATCCTAGCCAAAAACGGACATCCAGAATACTGGAATGATGTAGAGAGAATCGTTAGAAACCAGCTCTTAGAGAACCAGTTTAGACACGTGGAATGGATTATCTCTAAAGAGGCTCAAGCCAGAAGTCGTACAAAAGTGGCTTCGATATTGCTGGGATCCTTTGAAAGCTGGGCTCTTCCAAATAGTCTACTAGGAGTCGTCAAAGACCCACGTTTCCCCTTCGGAGTTGAAGGGTGCTGTACAGGTGCGGGAATTCGAGGTCTCTTCTTAGCTTGGGATCACATAGTGACTAAAACGGAACGCGGAGTTTTCGTCAATTTAGCCTTCAGTAGGGACAGCGAATGGGTTGAAGTCATCAGTTATAGGGATTACGAAGGTAAAGTCGTTTTTATCATCCATGATGCTCCAGTCCTCCATTTAAGAATTCCCGACTGGGTGAGACATAGTGAAGTGAAAGTTTTTGTCGACGGCGTGAAGAAATCTACAATCTTTCCTCCTGCACGGGTATGGGGCGAAAAACCACAGTGGGAAAAAGACTACATTAAGATCGAAGGTTTATCCGAGGGACAAGTTGTCACTGTGAAGTATCCCTTAAGGAGGATGGAGGAACTAGAGGTAGTGGACAGAAAGGTTTACAGAGTTGTATGGAAGGGCGACACAGTGATTAAAATTTGGCCTAAAGGGAAATTATACCCAATCTACCAGCGAGAATATATGGATTTAGATAAGGCTCCCTTAACGGAAAAGAGGTATGGAGCTGCAAAGACTGTAAAAGTTCACTGGTGAAATGGGCGTTTTACCGATAGAGCGATCAAAATTCTGCAGGGGAGAATAGCAAAGCTACGTATACGAAGAGCATTATAAGCGGTTTAGGATATCCGTTAACATAGATATCCATCGTAAGTACGAGTTTAATGCGGCTCTCAAAGAGGACGTATCTCTCGCATCAAATTCTAGAAGTAAACCATCCTCCGTCTCCTTAACATCGACTTTCGACCAGAGCCTAAGAGCAGATTCGCTCTCCGGTTTTAAAGCGTTATATATAACCTCTAAGACCTTATCGGGAACCTCAATCAATATAGAGGCTCTCGCTCTTATAACACGTCAACTCCATAAAAAGAGATTAGTCTAATTAAGTGGCTCGAGTCGATCTTCTCGCGATAATTCCCAGTTTTGTTGAGGGCGTGTAAGCGCCTCCAGTAAAAGTAAAACCGCATTTACTGCAACCCCACAGACCAACACTCTTCCTGCGCACAGAAACCGATCCGCACTTCGGGCATTTATGGGCTTTCTTGAGATTGGAGATTACACTTATATACCTCTTCCTTACAGTGGACCCATAACGCGCACCGAAACCTCTTGTCGGACCTACCTTCTTTACGCGTCCCATCATTCTTTCACCAGTATCTTCCTTATCTCTTCCGATTTACTCTTCGCTATCTCAATAGCCTCAGATATCTCTTTTGCCGTAAAGTATCCGATTCCTCCCTTCTGCACTGCGCATATCTTCTGATTCTTCTCTATAGCTATCGTTACCCTCGCATCCATAACTTCTTCCTCTTCACGAGAGGGATCAACAACCAGCTTATCTCCTACCTTCGCGATTGTGACTGGAACCGGATAATTATTTATAGGCAGACAGGTGTATCCAGGCTTAATCGTAACTTCCTCGTCTTTAACTTCGTAATTGAACAGTTTTGTATTTATCAAAGCTGCAACGGCGGCTATTGCTGAAGCGTCTATTAAATTACCGTCGTAGTTGATGGCGTAGATATCAATGAAGATAACGAAGACCGTCTTCCTCGGGATCAAACAGAGCTTCTCCAAGTCAATCATCCCCGATTCTCTTATCACCCTGTCCACCACTCTCGCCAGTTCAATGGATTGCTCATCGGGAGGACCGGGCTCAAAACTTGACGAGGCCATGGGGGTGAGTTCAGCATTTACGGTGAGAACTCCCTTATTTGGAGTATCCGGAAAAGGCTCACCCAACTCGATCTTTACGCCTACTATTACGTCTGTATTTCCAAGTTTGGCGCGGGCAGATCCCTCAGCGCGTTCTATCACTCCCTGTTCAATAACTATGGGCCGGTATTCAGTCAACTCTCTCTTGTCTATCCTCTTACCTTCAGTAAATAGTTGGGTTATCTCCCTACGTTTAACATTCCCAATAGCATTCTGATCCTTCAAATCTCATTCCTCTATTGCCGTTACGTACTTGGCCTTAAGTGTTTCCTTTTGCATTTTATATATGGTCTTACAGCCTTCTATAGCCATCTCCACGCATTTTCTGAACTCCTCCGAAGTTAATTGACCATCCATCTGTAGCAGGGTTATGGCATTCAAATTAGGCATATAAGCCAGAGGCATGTCAGCCTCCCCTTCTTTGTCCTCTACATCATTCAAATCTAGAATCAATTGTCCATTGGCTTTACCTGCAGCGCAAGCTGCAACCATGTCCCTCATCGGTATCCCAGCGTCTGCTAATGCCAAGGAGGCTGCCGTGATACCTGCGCATCTAGTCCCTCCATCAGCCTGTAACACTTCGATGAAGATCTCTATGCAGGTCCTTGGGTAATACTCAGTGAAAATCGATGGTTCGAGAGCCTCCCGGATCACTTTCGAAAGCTCCTGTTCCCTTCTTGAAGGAGCTGGCGATTTCCTCTCCTGAACGGAGAAAGGGGCCATGTGATATCTACATCTTATAAGAGCTCTGTCTGGTAAGGCTAAATGTTTCGGGTGAACTTCTAGGGGTCCGTATACTCCCACAAATATCTTATTTTTACCTTGCTGAATGTAGGCGGAACCGTTAGCGTTCTTTATTACACCTACCTCCAGTTTTATCGGTCTTAATTCGTTTAAGCCTCTTCCGTCAACTCTCTTACTTTCTTCAACTGAACTCTTCGTCTCTGCATCTTTCATTTTTTCTGGTCTCCTTTTTACATCTTTAACATTTCATTTATTCTATCGGTTAAACCAGTAGTGTGAGCTTCATCTTCGATCTTCATTATAGCCTCCACTGCTAAGTTAACCTTCTCGAGGTCTCTGCCTCTTACTAATATCACACCGTTCTGTCCAATAACGATCTGACATCCAGTCTGCCTTTTTATCAAGTTTATCATGGAGCCCTTCTTCCCTATCACCCGGGGGATCTTAGTCGGCGTTACCTTGATTATTCTTCCTTCCCTTATCTTCCCTAAACCAGCGTCTTTAACGGTCAATAGGGGATCCACCGTTCTGTCGTAAGCTATAACCTTAGCTATTAAATGATCCCCGATGTTAAATATGGACGCCAAGTCATCCTTCTGAGGATGAAAATGCTTCGCTAAGGCATCTGAAGCTCTGAGCAGAGCCATATACGGCGAGTTGATATCTACAGTCCATCCCTTCAAGCCTATATCCACTACCTTCCCG
>CAZOCN010000101.1:0-5295 GCA_964578315.1 uncultured Candidatus Bathyarchaeia archaeon | reverse complement strand
CTTCTGGCATATGGGACCGTATCTATGCAAGTACAACATTCCTTGGGATAGGGGAGAGGGCTGGAAACGCTGAGACTGAGAAGGTGATTATGAATCTCCTATTACACTATGATGTGAAGAAGTTTGAAGGGAAAACTCAGAAGTTGAAGGAGGTAGCTGACTTCATCAGCCGCGTTACAGGTTACAAGATTCCACCCAATAAGGCTATAGTCGGCGATTACGCTTTTGCCCATGAGTCCGGAATTCACACTCACGGAGTTCTGAGTAATCCGTTAACTTATGAACCGTATCCACCTGAACTAGTTGGAAATAGGCGACAGTTAACTATTGGCAAGCACTCTGGGAAAGCCATAATAGAGTATAAGATTAAGGAACTGACTGGGAAAAGCCCTAGTAGAGATCAACTCCTAGCGGTTTTGAATAGGGTGAAGGAGATCTACGAAAATGGTAGGAGGGCATCCCTTAAAGTAGAGGAGTTCAAGGGAATAGTCCAAGAAATCTTTAAGGAATCGGATACCCGTTAAGGTGCCAGACAATAATTTCCATCAGCCTCCTAAGTATAAGAAAAAATCCAAGTTTGCCCTTCTCTCTCCTTATTTAAAAAAGATAAGGGAGCCATTTATTGGCGGTTAGTGTTAGGAAGTTATGAGCAGCCTAAGAGGGTAGAATTGGATTGACTACATCTAAGAGCATCTCTGAAAGGATTATAGAAGCACATTTGGTAGAGGGCAAGATGGAGGCTGGGGAGGAGATCGCTATCCGCATCGACCAGACGCTTACACAGGACGCTACTGGAACCCTAGTTTACATGTTCTTTGAGGCTATGGATGTGCCTAGAGTTAGAACTGGTCTTTCAGTAAGTTACATTGACCACAATACTCTCCAAACAGATTCTAGAAACGCCGATGATCACCTCTACCTCCAGACCGTCGCTTCTAAGTATGGCGTGATCCTCTCGAAGGCGGGTAATGGCATATGCCACAGTGTACATTTAGAGAGGTTCGCTAGACCCGGCTGGACTCTTATCGGATCTGACAGCCACACTCCAACGTCTGGAGCACTAGGTATGATCGCGATTGGAGCTGGAGGCTTAGACGTGGCGACAGTAATGACCGGTGAACCCTACTACTTCCGTATGCCGGAGATTGTGGGTGTGAAATTGGAAGGTAAGAGACCGCCATGGGTCTCAGCGAAGGACATCATACTCCATCTGTTAAGAACTATGGGTGTTAAGGGGGGTGTTGGGAAGAGCCTCGAATACTTCGGCGATGGAGTTAGAGGGCTTACAGTTCCTGAAAGAGCAACCATAACAAATATGGGTACGGAAACAGGTGCCACAACATCTATCTTCCCCTCCGATGAAGAAGCGCTCAAATATCTGAGACAACAGGGCAGAGAGAAGGAGTGGATAGCTCTTCCCCCTCCAGAAGAGGAGGTATACGGAGAGGTTATTGAAGTAGATCTCTCGAGCCTTGAACCTTTAATTGCCATGCCTCATAGCCCCGGAAACGTAGTGGAGGTTAGAGAGTTAGAAGGTTTGAAAGTCGACCAAGTCTGTATAGGAAGCTGCACGAACTCTTCTTATCGAGATCTTATGACTGTAGCGGCTATGCTTAGGGGTAAACGGGTTCATCCAGATGTAAGCCTAGTCGTCTCCCCTGGTTCTAGACAGGTTTTAAGGGCGTTGATTGAGAATGGAGCCCTATCAGATTTGATATCTGCTGGAGCAAGAATTCTGGAATGCGCTTGTGGACCTTGTATAGGAATGGGTCAAGCTCCCCCCTCAAAGGGGATCTCACTGAGAACCTTCAACAGGAACTTTGAGGGAAGAAGCGGCACCAAGGACGCTGAGGTTTACCTTGCAAGTCCAGAAGTAGCAGCCGCGACGGCGATGCACGGAGTGATAACAGATCCAAGGAAACTAGGTACGCCCCCAGAGATTCCTCCTCTAGAACGGTTCAAAACAGACTCTAGTCTTCTGCTCAAACCCGCAGAGGACCCCTCTAGCGTTTCAGTTATCAGAGGCCCGAATATTAAGCCTCCGTCGTCCCTCGAACCCTTAGCTGAAGAGTTGGAGGGTGAGGTTTTACTGAAGGTAGGTGACGATGTCACTACCGATCACATCCTACCTGCTGGAGCAAAGATTCTCCCCTTAAGGAGTAATATACCGGAAATCTCCAAGTACACCTTTAGTAGAGTGGACTCAAGCTTCGCTACAAAGGCTTTGAGGAAAGGTGGGGGTTTCGTAGTGGGTGGGGAGAATTACGGTCAGGGATCAAGTAGAGAGCACGCGGCGCTCTGCCCCAGATATTTAGGGGTTAAGGCCGTTATTGCGAAATCCTTCGCGAGGATACATAAGAGCAACCTCATAAATTTCGGCGTCCTCCCCCTAGAATTCCTCTCCAAAACTGACTATGAAGAAGTGAATGTAGGAGATGCGTTGAGAACCTCAGGTATACGTATGAAATTGGAGAGAGGAGAGAAGGAGATTCTGGTGAAAAATCTAACCCAGGGTTTCGAGTTCAAAATTTTATGTGATCTACCCGCAAGATCGCGGAGAATAATCCTCGCAGGCAGTCTCTTAAATTTCATTAAAGAGAAGAAGAGGGTTGAAGGATGACTCGTGAGGAGGTTTCAGGGGAACGCATAAGGGTTGTTAACGGAACGCTTGATGTCCCTGACAGGCCGATAATTCCCTTCATTAAAGGAGACGGGATAGGCCCGGAGATCATGGATATAGCTAGGAGAGTAATCGACGCCGCCGTGGAGAAGGCCTACGGAGGCTGTAGGCGTATAGAGTGGAGGGAATTGAAGGCAGGGGAATCCTCCTTTAAGGAGAGAAGGGAATGGCTTCCGAAAGAGACTTTAAAGGCTATAGAGAGGTTCATTGTCGCGATAAAGGGTCCTTTGACAACACCTGTCGGTGGGGGCATAAGGAGCCTCAACGTAGCTCTGCGACAGACTCTCGACCTTTATGCTTGCGTTAGACCTTGCAAGTGGATTAAAGGGGTGCCTACGCCAGTTAAGAACCCTGAAGAGCTGAATGTAGTGATCTTCAGGGAGAACACGGAGGATGTATACTCTGGAATCGAGTGGCAGGAGGGTACTCCAGAAGCGGAGAAGGTTAGGCGATTTCTAGAGGCTGAGATGGGAGTCTCAGTAAGAAAGGATTCGGGTATAGGTGTGAAGCCTATAAGTCGAACTGCTACAGAGAGACTGGTAAGAGCCGCGATAAATTACGCGTTAGAGAAGGAAAGGAGGTCAGTTACGCTTGTTCATAAAGGGAACATAATGAAGTACACTGAAGGCGCCTTCAGAGAGTGGGGCTACAACCTCGCAAAACGGGAGTTCAGAGACGAGATAGTGACTGAGGAAGAAGCAGCCAATCTTCCGGAGTCAAAGTTGAAGGGTAAAGTAATCCTTAAGGATCGAATTGCGGACTCCATGTTCCAACAAATCCTTCTTAGGCCCAAGGAATACGATGTTATAGCAACTACAAACCTGAACGGAGACTATCTCTCCGATGCCTGCGCTGCGCAGGTTGGAGGGATCGGGATGGCTCCCGGCGCGAACATCAACTTTGAAACTCGTATCGCCCTCTTTGAGCCTACCCATGGAACAGCGCCTAAATATGCTGGATTGGATATGGTTAACCCAAGCGCGATGATACTCTCTGGAGTGATGATGTTAGATTATATCGGATGGAGGGAAGCTGGAAAACTAATAGTGGAGGCTCTCGAGAAGACGATAGCAAACAAGACTGTAACCTACGACTTGGCGCGGAAGATAAAGGATAGTGTCCTCCTCAAATCCTCCGAGTTCGGCGAGGCTATAGCGAAGAACATTGTAAACTCTCAGGCGCCTAACTAAGGAGGATAGGTGTACTCTTTGAGTTCTGAGTTCAAATATAAGCAGGTTATCATCCTTAGAGCGGACCTCAAGATGAGCCCTGGCAAGGCCGTTGCGCAGGGAGGACACGCTGTATTCTCCTCGGTTGAGGAAGCGCGAAGAAGTCATCCGCGATGGGTTAAGAAGTGGATGAAGGAAGGGCAATGCAAAGTAGTTCTCAGAGTGGACTCTGAGAGGGAGTTGTTGAGGCTCCGTGATGAAGTGGAAGCTATGGGACTACCTCACGCGTTAATTGAAGATAGGGGTTTAACTGAGTTGAAGCCAGGCACTGTCACTTGCCTTGGGGTAGGCCCTGCTCCTTCAGCCCTAGTAGATAAAATCACTGGACAACTGAGGCTTTACTGAATAACAATTATGGTGTGAGGCGGAACTTATCCCTTGGGAATAAAACGACCTCCCGGATGTTCTTCTTGCCGGTGAGTATCATAGTTAAGCGTTCAAGTCCTATCGCCCATCCAGCGTGGGGAGGCATCCCACAGTCAAAAGCCTTAAGGTGGAACTCAAAGGATTCTGGATGAAGCCCCTTCTCCTTCATTCTCTTTATAAGGAGCTCCTTGGAGTGAATTCTGGTTCCTCCAGAAGCCAGCTCTATCCATCCATACATGAGATCGAAGGCTCCGCAGACTTCTGGTCGTTCTTCAATGGGATTTATGTAGAAAGGCTTTGATTCGGTTGGCCACTCCGTTATGAAGTAGAAGCCGGGATGTATCTTCCCTAAGGTCCTGAAGGCTGGAGTGGATATGTCCTCCCCCCAGGGTATGTGGACGCCGTGCTCCTCCAGTTCCTTTAGGAGTTGAGTGTAGGTTATCCTCTCGAAGGGAACTTTCGGAACTTCGAAGTCGTGTTTCAGCATCTCCAATTCGCGGGAGCAACTCTCCTTAACGGCACCGCATACGTGAGCCACTAAGCCCTCTAGAACGCTCATCACATCCTCTGCCGTTGAAAAGGCGGCCTCGATATCTATCGAGACAAATTCACTTATATGACGTCTCGTGTGGGATTCCTCAGCCCTAAAGAAAGTGCCCACCTCGAAGACCTTCTCGAAGTCTATGGTTAACTGTTCCTTGTAGAGCTGTGGACTCTGCGCTAGGAAAGCCTCGCGGCCAAAGTATGCCACGGGGAAGAGTTCCGTCCCGCCTTCCGTGGCAGAAGCGATGATTCTAGGAGTTCGAACCTCGAGGAAGCCTTGGTTTGAAAGATATTCCCTCACCGATTGGAGGATGGCATGTTGTATTTTGAAGATGGCGGTATTCTCGTCTCTTCGCAGGTCTAGAATGCGATTGTCTAAGCGGACATCGATCTCTGCAGGCGTTTTCCCGGTTATGTCTATAGCTAGGGGATGCTTTGCTACAGCTAGGATTTTAATCTCACTTGGGATAATCTCTG
>CAZOCN010000100.1:0-5307 GCA_964578315.1 uncultured Candidatus Bathyarchaeia archaeon | reverse complement strand
GGCACTCGCTAAAATACAGAGAACACGACCCATAACAAAATCTCCACTTTTAGTCTGGAATTAACGTAGTATAGACCATAAATACCCATTAACATTTTCGGTACATCTGATCTTCCCTTAATTTAATAGACGCTCTAAGATGCATCCGATTATATCCGCGGGAACGACGACTATACTTTGTAAATCTCGTAGGCGGGGATAAGGGCATTCAATGAAATGTGTACCTTAAATGATTTCTATTTTGATCAGACCTATCGGTACCTTCTCGTATTTAAAAACTGGAAAGAAATTTTTTTAACGGAAGTGGAGTCGTCGAGGAAATCCTTTTACTGCACCTTTCCAGTATTCTCTTTGCCTTCCGGAGTGTACAGAAATTAATGGAGCGAGGAATGAACGTCTTCAATCTACTTACAAAGCCTATCAGGCGGCTGATTGAAGAGAGGAACTTCAAGGAGCCTACGGAGCCTCAAGAGAAGGCTATTCCATTAATACTGGAGGGCTTGAATGTTCTTTTAATATCTCCTACTGCTACTGGAAAGACGGAAGCCGCTATACTTCCAATCTTGAGTATGCTAATCCAATCACCTGAGAGAGGACAGGGCATAAAGGCTCTATATATCACGCCTTTAAGGGCTTTGAATAGGGATATGTTAGAGAGGCTTGAGTGGTGGTGTAATCGCTTAGACTTGAAACTTGCGATAAGGCATGGCGACACTGAAACGAAGGAGAGGAGTAGGCAGGCCCGTAGCCCGCCGGATATACTCATAACGACTCCTGAAACCTTACAAGCGATAATGCCGGGGTGGGTTATGCGTCAGCATCTTCGGCATGTCAAATATGTGGTGGTGGATGAGGTTCATGAAATGGCTGACAATAAACGCGGAAGTCAACTATCCCTTGCCCTAGAACGCTTGCGTTGGATAACTGGACATGACTTCCAATTGATAGGGTTATCTGCTACAATAGGAAGCCCAGAGAAGGTTGCTAAATTCCTCGTCGGCAACGACAGAGACGTGGAGATCGTTAAGGTTTCAGCGGTCAGACAGATGAAGTTCAAGATCATATATCCAAAACCTGAACCAGGCGACTTCCAACTTGCCTCCAAACTCTACACACATCCAGAAGTGGCTGCCAGGTTGAGAGTTATTAGGGAACTTATTGAAAAGCACAAGTCGGTTCTTCTCTTCACTAACACCAGATCCATAAGCGAGGTTCTAGCCAGCAGATTCAGAGTCTGGGACTCTGATTTCCCAGTTTCAATTCACCACGGCTCCCTCGCTAAACCCTCCCGAATAGCTGCGGAGAGAGGACTAAAAAATGGCGAGTTGAGGGGACTAGTCTGTACCAGCTCCTTAGAGCTAGGCATTGATGTGGGCAGACTAGACATGGTTATTCCGTACATGAGTCCTCGACAGGTAACACGCCTTGTGCAGAGGGTGGGGCGAAGCGGCCACCGTATAGGACGTATAGCGAACGGCGTCATCATAACCATGGACCCCGATGACACTTTAGAGGCGATGGTTATAGCTCGGATGACGTTAGAGGAGAAATTGGAACCAGTGGATATTCCCCCAAAACCATACGATGCTTTAGTCCATCAGATAGCTGGGCTCCTCATAAGGAAGAAACGTTGGTATTTCTACGAGATATACGATCTCTTTAGGAAGGCTTATCCCTATCACGATCTGAACCTTGAAGATGTGGAGAAAGTCCTAAATTATATGTATTCCCGTTTTCCAAGGCTCGCTTGGATCTCCAAGGAAGACCAGCTAGCCATAAAGCCCCGCAGAACTAAGGCTCTCTACGAATACTACTTTGAGAATCTATCCATGATCCCCGATGAGAAGAGATACATCGTTATAGACGACAAGACAGGCTCAGCAGTCGGCATCTTAGACGAGGCCTTTGTAGCTGAGTACGGGAAAATCGGTGTGAAATTCATCATCAGGGGCAGCCCATGGAGGATCATAGGCATCCAGGCAGATAAGATCTATGTGCAGAACGTTTCGGACCCCACAGGAGCCATCCCGAGCTGGATAGGTGAAGAGATTCCGGTTCCTTACGAGGTTGCTCAGGAGGTTGGATGGATAATGAGGCAGGTAGAGGAGAAAGTGGTAGAAAGGGTTGCCTTGGAGGAGATTGCCAGCGAATTATCTGAGGTTTATCCAGCTGATAGGGATACGGTGCAACGTGCCATCGAGAAAGTTTATGAACACGTTAAGGCGGGTTATCCGGTTCCTTCAGATAAACGGATGGTCATAGAGGATTGGGAAGACTTCGTTATAATTCATGCCCATTTGGGCTCACTGACTAATCGTGCTCTTGCCCAATTGATAGGAGAATTAATAGCGGAGGACACCGGATACTTCGTCACCGTTCAACACGATCCCTATAGAATCTTCATACAAACTATGGGCACTATAAACGCAGAGAAGATTCTGGAAATATTCAAACGAATAAAAAGAATGAACAACTTTGAAATAGAGGAGATATTGACAAAGGCTGTTAGAAAAACGGGGATATTCAAGCGGAGAATAGTGCATGTAGCTCGTAGATTCGGCGCCCTAAAGAAATGGGCGGATTTCAGCAGAGTGAGCCTAAGGAATCTTCTCAAGAGTTTTGAGGGAACCGTCATCTATGAGGAGGCTCTAAAAGAGGTGTTCACCAAGGATATAGCTGCTGACACGCTCTTGAAGGTGGCTGGTAGATTGAGGTCTGGAGACTTGGAGGTAATTAAGCTAGATACCGGCGGAGAAGCCACTCCTATTGCGCAGGTAGGTATAGAAAAGGTGAGTATGAAAACAGATATCATACCCCCCGAGAAGATGAAGTTCATAATAATTGAATCCGCAAAGGCAAGACTTCTCAATGAGACCAGAACATTCCTCTGCACCAACTGCTGGGAGTATGTGGATATGATCACCCTAAAGGACCTCCCCGACAGGCCTAAATGTCCGAAATGCGGCTCTCCACGTTTAGGAATGTTGAGAGAAGATGAAGAAGAGGTCCTAGGATTAATAGAGAAGAAAGGAGGACGCCTAACGAAGAAGGAGAGGCACCTAAAGGAGTTGGCTGAGATATCCGCCGACCTCATCTCTATGCATGGTAAGGGAGCAGCAGTTGCCTTGGCAGGAAGAGGCCTCAGGGCTGAAGACGTGAAAGACATCCTATTGCAGGAGGACCGATTAACCAATGACTTCTTTGAGCGCATCGTAGAGGCGGAGCGGAACGCTTTGAAGAGAGCTTTCTCTTGGAAGTAGCCGAAAAGAATATACGCTTAATAGGGAAATCTTGTCTTTTATGCAGAAAGAGGAGGCGGAGTGAAGGTGTTCATCGCCCCTTTCGTGGGTTCACCATATTCAGTTGTACGTAGAATGTTAACCTTAGCCGAAGTTAAGCCCGGTGACGTGGTTTACGATCTGGGCTGTGGAGACGGCCGAATGGTCATCATGGCCGCGCAAGAGTTCGGAGCTAGGGCTGTAGGAATAGAATTACGAGAAGACCTCGCCAAAAAGGCGATGGATAAAGTGTACGAGCAAGGATTGGAGGATCGAGTGAAGATAATAAACGAGGATATGTTCAACATTGATATAAGCGAGGCAGATGTGATAACTCTCTATCTGACCACCAGCGCCAACAAGAAGCTCCTGCCTAAACTTGAGGCTGAACTTAAGAAGGGAACGCGCGTAGTCTCACATGACTATGAGATAGTTGGCTGGTCCCCCGTTAAGGTCAATAAATTCTGCGAGAACCCCACCCTAGGATACCCCACTCACACCATATACCTCTATCGTAAGTGATAAAAGTCCATAACAGAGGACTTTTTCTCTAAAAAAGGTTTATTCTCGATCTTAAATAAGGACAAATCTACAATCGAATAAACTCGATAAAGAAAGAAATTGTAAATAAAAAAGAAGGTGAAGAGTGAAAGGTATCACAGTTCTGTAGATTGCACAGATCAACTTTTTATTCCGTAACCGTTATCGCTTGCTCCGGACAATTCACCTCGCATGCTCGGCATACAATGCAGGATTCTTCGTTGACAACGACAGATTTCTCTTCGCCTCCAACATCCTGCATTTCGAAGACTTCTACCGGGCAGACATCTACGCAGCTAGCACAGCCAGTGCACTTTTCATGATCAACGACAACGCTCACCAACGCTTAATCCACCTCCCACTATTTTTGAAGAGACCTCTGTGAAGATAACGATGTTAATGTACAAATCAAATTAAAACATTTCCTAAAAACATACTATTAAAAACTAGTGATGCCGCGGGCCGGAGTCTCCCGGAGAGGAGCTCATCCACTCCGTTTTGAACCGGCGACAGCTCGGTCTTCAGCCGAGTGCTCTCCCAGGCTGAGCTACCGCGGCTTAAGGTTTATTTTCCCATCCTCTGAAGAGGATACTTCTCTAAAATCTTAATAATCGCTTCTTTAAATGTTTCTCCACTTCCCACTTCAATTTTTCCCCTTGAATTTTTAGATCAGCCTACAATCGTTGTTAGCTAAATAAGGAGGACTGACTAAGTATGTAACTGCGGGGTTCTACTAAGTTTTATCTAGGCTATTCTTCAATATTCTATGCTGAGATGAAGTAGGTTGAGGAAGAACTTTGTTAAGGAGAAATTGAGGAAAGGGGAACCATCCGTGGGGACATGGATTGGAATCGGGCATCCAGACATACCGGAGATACTGGGCAATATAGGATTTGACTGGTTCGTTTTCGATATGGAACATGGACCTCACAGCATAGAGAAAGTGCAGAACCTAATGCAAGCCATGTCAACTTCCCCCACATTACCACTGGTGCGTGTCCCATGGAACGATATGGTGATGATCAAACGTGCCTTGGACATAGGCGCCTATGGGGTGGTAATTCCATGGGTTAACACGAAAGAAGATGCCGTATACGCGGTGAAGGCCTGTAAGTATCCGTTACATAACGGTCTTCGGGGTTGCGGGCCGAGGAGAGCCTCAAACTATGGCTTCGACATGGAATACTTCGATATGGTCGACGATGAGATACTGATAGTAGTCCAAATAGAAACGGAGACAGCCATTAAAAACTTGGATGATATATTCTCTGTTGAGGGGATAGACGTCGCTTTTATAGGTCCCTTTGACCTCTCCATGTCTCTTGGTTGCTTCAGACAGTTCGACAACCCAAAATTTACGCGGGCTTTAGAAACTGTGTTAACTAAAGCAAAAGAGGCTGGGATAGCACCCGGAATATTCTGTGGTGTGGACAATATAAACGATTACACGGCGAAGGGCTTCCAGTTTAACGCCTTAGGAGGAGACGAC
>CAZOCN010000099.1:0-5318 GCA_964578315.1 uncultured Candidatus Bathyarchaeia archaeon | reverse complement strand
TTAAGATCCTCTGGCGTAGGCCTCCGCGGGTTCAAATCCCGCCCCCCGCACCACTACACGAAGCTAAAATGAACGCCGAGGCCTTCCAGAAAGAGAGGAGAAAAGCGAGTTCTAGTTATCTTACTCTATTCTCTGGTATAGGCCCTTCTCTGAAGTCGAGATTTCCAATTTGATCGTTTATGGGAGGACCCTATTTATGCGAATCTTTCTGCTATCCTTGAAGTAGGCGTTGTAGCTCCCTCTTGAATATCTCAAAGGTCTCTGTATCATATAGGCAGAAGACCACCTTATTCAGGTTGGTTTTTCCTTTAAGGTACTCGATTGTGGTGGAAAGCATAATCTTGGCGCATCTATCTTTCGGGAAACCGAAGATGCCTGTGGAGACTGCAGGGAAAGCCATACTCCTAAGTCCATACTCGTCAGCTAATTTCAAGCTGTTCAAAGTTGCTCTCCGGAGCTTCTCGTCTTCGTCGCCTTCACCTAGACGTGGACCAACTGCGTGAATGACATATTTCGCCTTCAAATTTCCTCCTTTTGTGATTACAGCTCCCCCCGTTGGGACCGGTCCGTGTCTATGTAGTATCTCGTCGCACTCCCTCTGTATTGAGGGGCCACCTCGTCTTCTTATTGCACCAGCAACTCCTCCACCCATCTTCAATCTGCCATTAGCCGCGTTTACTATGGCTTCCGTCTCTAGATCTGTTATGTCTCCTTGAACCAGTTCAATAGAGGCTTTACTTATAGTAGCTTTCATAACAGACTTCCCTCTCAACTCCTGTGAGAAACCTATTGAAATGTGATAAGTTAAAAATTTGCCGTAGAGCCTCCACTTTCCTCAACCGTAAAGCTAAAGTTCATATCAACCGTATGAATAGTTAGATGGAGGATTAGATTTGGATATTCAAGAAAACATCACAGACGCCATCGAATACACTAAGGGGCTATTCACTGACCTCGCTCGCCTAGTGATACTCATAGTTCTCGATATAATTCCAATAGTGAACTTCATTGTTATAGGGTACTTCGCGAGATGCGTAAAGGAATCACCTGCTTCCAGAAAGCCACCTAAAATAGCCGATTATGGAGATCTCTGGGTTCAAGGCGCGAAGATTTTCCTTGTCTCTCTTGTTTACATGATAATCCCCGCTATATTATTCATCCCCGTAATACTCATGACCTTCGCTTGGGGATTATTCTGGGGCTTTCTAGCTTTCAATTGGCCTCTGATAGTGGCTCTGGCGGTAGTAGGACTGATAATATCCTTCTTGTCTACCCTCATCCTTGCGATGGCAATCGTCAATATGATTAAGAAGGATGATCTCGGTAAAGCCTTCGCTCTGAGTGAAATACTCGATATAATAAAGAGGGTGGGATGGGGGAACTACATTCTATGGGCTATAGTTATCTTTGTGATAGGGGTTATAATAAGCCTTGTTGGGATGATTCCTTACGTTGGGTGGATCCTCTCGTTAATCATATCACCGTTCCTCGGGGTCTTCGTCGCGAGATCAGCAGCACTAGTGTACTTAGAAGGCGCACCTGAAGTAACCTCTCAACCGACGAAACCTGAATTCGCTGCTACTGTGGAAGCGGGAATGAAGTACTGTAAGTATTGCGGAGCCAAAATCCCCGCCGATGCTCTGTACTGTCCAAACTGCGGAGGTAAACAGTAAATTTCCTAAGAGGGCTTCGCAGTATCCTATTTACCCTTTTTTAATTTTTTCATACATCTTCTCGAAGGTCCAACGGATAGTAGATTTCAACTCTTGAAGTCTCTCTTTCGTGACATTATCCACTACTATCTCGTGGATAAAACCATCTTCCGCAGATACAGTATATCTCAAGGCTTTATCCGGCTGGAGCCTGCCTTCTTCTATAAGTTCTCTATCCTTAGCCTTCATTTTCTCCAGGACCCTGTCTATCAAGAATGACTTGAAGGGAGGTGTGTCCACGCTAAATTCCATAGTCGCCGCTGGAACCAGCCTTAACCTTTCTCCTTTGATGTAGAGATTGGCGAGCAGTTCTCCCATGATAGTCTTTATTGGTACAGCTTCCCCTTCAAATGTTCTTTCCGGAATGGTTAGTTCAGAGATCGCGGTCTTCGGTAGTGAAGCCCTCTTGAAGCCTTCCGCTAGCAACGCCGAATTGAGGAATTCTAGCATAGCTCTTATGCCGTTTAACTCTGTCTCTAGCTCTTCTACTCTTCTCTCTAAGAGCGCTTTAAGTTCAGCCATCCTCTTAATTCTAGTTTCTTCATCTCCAACCGACAGTAAAATGGTCCTCCTAGAGTCGGACTGTCCTGTCTTCCTTTATTCGCCTCAACACTATGGCTGTTTCCGTACTTGTTATGCCATCGATGAGACCCAACTTATCTATAATATCCATAAGCTCATCTCTACTTCCTGTTCTGACTTTCAGTATCGCATAGTAATTTCCAGTTACATCAAAAATCTCGCATATATCATCTATCTCTCTGATCTTTTCAAGAGCCTTAGAATACTCTCGCGGATCTGCTTTGAGCATGATGAATGCAACTAAACTCTTGCCAAGGAGCTCAGGTGAAACATCGATAGTGAATCTTTTTATGATGCCTTTTTCACGGAGTTTCCTCACTCTAACGAAGATCGTAGCCTCACTTACGCCTAACCTCTCAGCTATCTTCCTCAAAGCAACTCTAGAGTCTTCCTGTAGCATCTCAAGTATTGTTTTATCAATATCATCTATCCTTATTGACATTAACGATAACCTCCTATAAACATAATATAATATTCTTTAAATATTTTATCTATAATTTAAACAGCATTTAAATTGCAATATTAACAAAAAACAACAGTGACTCTTGTATATATTTTTTAAGAAATAGAAAAGTTTATAAATTATTTTGAATGTGAATGGTTGAAAAATTTAAAGAATTAATGAGGGTGCTGGTTTGAAGACTGTTCTTGCCTATTCGGGAGGATTGGATACATCTTTTTGTGTCAAATGGATACAAGAAAATTACAAAAGCGATGTCATAACCGTCACTTTAGATGTTGGTCAGGGGAAGGACTTAACCGAGATAGGCAGAAGGGCTGAGGCTCTGGGTGTTCTGAAGCATTACTCTCTCGATGTCAAGGAAGAGTTCGCTGAAGGTTATGTCTTCTCCGCGATTAGGGCAAATGCTCTTTATGAAGGGGTGTATCCTCTTCATAGCGCCCTTTCCAGACCGCTTATCGCCTCTAAACTTGTGGAGATAGCTGAAAAGGAAGGCGCGGAAGCTGTTGCCCATGGCTGCACGGGTAAAGGAAACGATCAAGTTCGTTTCGACGTTACTATAAAGTCTCTAGCGCCAGATCTGAAAATAATTGCACCTATAAGAGAAAGTAATATGAGCAGGGACATGGAGGTTGCCTACCTTAAAAAGCTAGGTCTGGAAGCGGAGATATCCTCTGGATCAGAATACAGCATAGACCAGAACCTCTGGGGTAGGTCAATTGAGTGTGGCCCCCTAGAGTACATGGAAAAGGAGCCTCCAGAAGCAGAGGTTTTCAAGTGGACTAAGCCTATAGAAGAGACTCCAGACAAACCCGACTATATCGATGTAGAATTTGTGAACGGTGTGCCTGTAGCCTTCAATGGCTCTAATATGGGTCCAGTCAATCTTCTTGAGAAGCTAAATCACATAGCAAGTGAACATGGAATCGGGAGGATTGATCACGTAGAGGATAGGTTGGTTGGTATTAAATCGCGAGAAGTTTACGAGTGCCCAGTTGCAACTTTAATAATTACAGCTCATAAGGACCTTGAAAAGACGGTTTTGACCAGACACGAGGTTTTCTTCAAACAGATAGTTGACGCAAAATGGGCGGAACTGGTTTATACTGGGCTCTGGATGGACCCCTTGAGGGAAGATCTAGACGCCTTCATAGCAGAAACTCAGAAGAGAGTAGAAGGCGTGGTCAAACTGAAACTTTTCAAAGGTTCTGTCCGAGTTGTAGGTAGGTCTTCTTCATACTCCATCTACGATCAGAATTTAGCAACTTACAACGTTGACACAACCTTCAATCAGAAGGCTGCTTTAGGGTTCATAGAGCTCTGGGGACTACCAACAACAACTGCCAGATCCTTAAAGAAGAAATCCAAGTTAGGAGACTGAGAAGTTTGAAGACGAACTGTCCCGAATGCGACGGGGAAATAAAGGTCTACGATGATGCGATCTCAGGTGAGATTGTTACTTGTCCTGATTGCGGAATGGACTTCGAGGTGATTCTAGAAGAGAACGGAAGTGTTATCCTCAGAGAAGCTGAGGTGGAAGGAGAAGACTGGGGCGAGTAACTCTTCCATGACGAGGATTGGGTTAATCTACGATAGAATACGTTTTGAAGAGAAGGAGATGATAAAAGCAGCAAAGAAAATTAATGTAAACCTAAAACCAATCGACTCTAAAGATCTATGCCTTAACCTCTCCAAGAGCGAAGGAGAATATAGAGAGCTTTTCGGGGACATCGCGTTACAGAGGTGTATAAGTTACTTCCGGGGATTACATATGACCGCCATCCTCGAGAGTAAAGGTGTCCCTGTCGTAAATTCTTACAAAGTAATGGCGACTTATGGGCCGGGGGATTCAAAATTGAGTCACACCTTCAATGAAAGTATCGCTGTGGAGGAGTATCTTAAGAGTATAGATGTTTTGGAGATGACAGTGAATGAACTCTTTCAGAGATGGAAGAAAGTTTAAATTGTGGAGGGGACCATAGTGGGCGGAGGGTTTAGGAGGGAGGACTGGCTTTGAAGATACCTGTGGCTATGGCTACTCAACACTCTGATTCAGCCAGCAGATTCGTTCCCGTTAGGGAGGAGCCTGAAGAGGCTGTGACTAGTTTTAAACGAGAGGAGGGCTTCGGGTGTGATGAGTATCTGGTTGACTACATGGGGAAGTTAACACCATACCACCAAATAGGGCATATTTTGAGGAAACTTCGCGAAGAGACGGATTTGGTTCCAGGAGAGGATGTCTTTATCACGCCTAGGATGGTCAGTTCCTTCTCTGAAGAGCCTTTCCGTCAACTAATGACCACCCTCGCTGTAATCGAGGGAATCTATTATTGTAAAGAGAACTTCGACCTCCAAGGCATTAACTACATGGTTCAAGCTATAACTACGTCAATAGAAGAGTTAAAGGAATGTAAAGACCGCAGTGAGAGCCTTCTGAAGCTTATAGGTAAACACCTTCATATGGACACCAGCAATATGGAGATCAGGGTTATTCCCTTACTTGGAGGAATCGCCGGGCACATCTCGGTGAAAGAGGTAGTTCCGAAGATAATAGAAGAATTGAA
>CAZOCN010000098.1:0-5378 GCA_964578315.1 uncultured Candidatus Bathyarchaeia archaeon | reverse complement strand
GCTCTTCCTTATGAAGCCGACGTCGTTGCCGGCTCAACAGACTTCGTCGATTTTCTAGAGAACCGACGGGACAGCTACTTCTGGATAGAAGGAGTCTACTTTGGAAATGCGCCTCTGAGAATAGATATCCGTATCTCTAGCGTAGATGCCCCTAATGGAGGAAGCGTACTCTTAGATGTCATAAGAGCTGTAAAGATAGCCATAGATCGCGGAGTCGGAGGAGTCATCCCGAGCATCTCAGCCTATGCCTTCAAGAAGCCATCAACCCACCTAGAAATAGGGGAGGCGGAGAGGAAATTCATGGAGTTTATAGAAGGAAAGTGAAACTCTAGCGCCTTCTCTTTTCCATACTTCTAATTTCGGCTTCCAACTTGCTAAGCAGGTCGTATTTACCTCTCAGTTCCTTTTTCATCTGCTCTATTGTCCTTACGGGTGTGGGATCTATTCCCCGTACCAGCGCCAAATAGACACTTATAAGGTCCCCAAGGAAAACAAGAGAGAGCATTCTAGCAATCTTTGATTGTCCAGAAGAGTAGAGCTCTATAACGTTTGATGCCTTTTCGAATACGAGACGTTTCGTTATCTCTATTCTCTCCTTTATGTAAGGTGCTTCATCTCTGTCCCTGAGGAGTATAATGGAGATCAACTTGTGAAGGGGCCCAGTCCTCTCCCATCCCATTACCTCATTATGGTTCATCTCTGGAAAGACCCCCCAGAAACTCAAGGTTTTACTGTTCTCGTTGAACTGCGTCTTCAACCTATAAGCCACAGAAGAGTAATAATAGGGTCCGAAGACGACGGGAGTGGTTCCGGCTATAGTTTGAGCAGAAGACTTAGCGAGGTTATCCCTTAAAGGGACTTCAGGTGCAAGCTCCTCTGCGAGACGGCGAAGTACCTGAATGCTCTCCTCTAATTCTTCCTTAATACTCGAGATTAACCCTATCCTCTCAAGAATTACTGGTAGAGGAGTGAAGAGGTACGGTAAGGCTACCCGTGGAGGGAGACCCCCCGGAACCTTCACAAACGGCATATTCAGTCTTTTGGAGAAAGAGGCGAGTTGCCCACCAGAGGTTACGGTGCATACCAGACACCTCTTCCTCACGGCGTTCACAAAGGAGCATAGAGCCTCTTCGGTGTTACCGGAGTAACTCACGACGAATACTAGAGTCTCCTCGTCTAGATAGGCTGGAAGTGTATACCCTCCAACCACCTCCACGGGAACCCCAACTTCATCCCTGAGCATATCACGGAGGAGGCAGCCTCCTATCGCTGAGCCGCCCATCCCGGCAACCACAACCTTCCGCAGTTCCCTGCCATGAGGATACCCCCCGCTACTCTCCATATAGGAGGGCAATTCTACTTCATAAGAGAAGGAAAGCGCTTCCTCATAGAGAGCCCAAGTTTTTATACATAAACCCAGAATACCACTCTTATCGATCTCACCAATCTCCTTTAGATCGTCCAGGTCAACCATGAGAAACTCTCCCATGAGCAATATGTTCCCACTCTCTTTTTAATTTTTGAAAAAATAATTAATCAAATGAGAGATTATGGTATTGGAAGGTTGTAGGGTTTGGCTTGCATCTTATTAAAGTGGATAAAGCGAAGGAAGTCTTCTTCAATTGGAGAAGTTTTATCGAAGGTTAAAACGCTTAGGTCGATTTTGAAGAGACTAGCAGAGAAGTCTGATGTTCAATCAGGGGATTACCGGCGTGAGTTGGATAAGGTGACTGAGCATTTAGGGGGCGTGAGTGAGGTTATAAGTAGAGCTCTTGGTTCCAGAAAACTCGCTAAAGAAAGCCGAATCGCTCTAATCCTCCTTCAATCTTACTCGGTAATCGTTCAGCATGAATTCTCAGATTTTGTGAAAGACAATACCGATAGGATTTTAAGGGCAGCCGACTGGTGCGAAGACGCCCTTCTAAAGGAAATCAAAAGATGTAAAGGCTAATTTTTATTGGAGTTCTTATCCACATAAACTGGGTCATTAACATAACACCACCTGATGTGAAGGGCACTATGGAAGGGACAGCGAGGCGGAGAAGGAAACTTGCTTTAGCTATCCCAGCCTCCTTAGTTGACGATTCACCCCATTTAAGAGATAAAACGATAAAGGTGGGAATTATCGGACGGGCAGCCGCAATCTTCCGTGTTGAGGAGATAATAATCTATAGAGATAAACCAAGGAAGGATCAGAGGAAAGCCGCCCGGTTCATCTCTCAAGTTCTCTCTTACATGGAGACGCCGCAGTATCTACGGAAGAGACTGGTGAAACTTAAGCCGAACTTGAGGTACGTGGGGGTATTACCGCCACTCCGCACTCCAAACCATCCAACCCAAAACCGAGCAGAGTTCCTTAAGAAAGGAGAGATACGGGAAGGAATAGTCATATCGACTTCCCCGGAAGGAGTAGAGGTTGATGTAGGCGTTGAGAGACCAGTATTCGTTCCGAAGGCTGCCATAGAAGGCAACACTCGGGTCACGGTGAAGATTACAGATCTAGGAGAACCTATTAAGGCGATTCTTATGAAAAGGAAAGACGTGAGGGTTTACTGGGGATACAAAATTGTGAACTCCGGGAGATCCCTAGAGGAAATAGTGAAGAAGAGAGACTTCGACCTCCTTATTGCAACCTCCAAATACGGGAGACCCATACTGAACGTCTTACCCAACCTCAAGAAGGAAATCGACTCCTCTAGATCGATCCTTCTACTCTTCGGTTCACCCTCCCAAGGACTTTACCAGATAGCTGAGAAGGAAGGCTGGAATCTAGAGGAAGGAGTGCATTACGTTCTGAACACCATCCCCTTGCAAGGAACGGAAACCGTGAGAACGGAAGAGGCGGTGCTCTGTACTTTAGCAATCCTTAACCCATTCATAGAATAAAAACTAAGAGAATTTATTGATTCTAACGATCTCTTCTAAACTCTTTCTACGATCTGTCCTCTTGAAAGGGTTGCCTCGCGGATACCCTAAGGGCGTGACTGCGACAACATCCACTGTTTCGGGTATATCCAAAATTTTCTTTATAGCTTCATTGTCATAGGCTCCGATCCAGCAGGTTCCTAGACCTTCAGCTCTGGCTGCCAGTATTAGATGGGTGAAGGCTATGGAAACGTCTTGGATCATACTTAAATTACCCATGAAACCGCCGCGATTGTAGTTTACATTAAAAGGATGACCACAGGCAACGATGATGATGGGTGCCTCCGCAATCCATTTTTGATGGTGGCATGCCTCAGCCACTTTAGTTCTCAACCTCTCATCCTTCACAACAATAAAAGTCCAAGGTTGATAGTTAGCTCCTGAAGGAGCTATTCTTGCAGCGTCCAGAACCTTATAGAGAATATCGTCAGGTACCGGCTTCTGCTCGTAGGCTCTGACGCTTCTTCTTGTATACAAGACTTCATAGAAGTCCATATTAGATCCCCCTAAGCAGATAGATGAGGATAAAAATAAATTTTTCCTTTTTCAGATTCATTCAAGAAGTTCCTTTAGTTGGGTAACTATTTATTTATAAATTTTTTTGAATTTTAAGTTCTAGAATCTTAGGACTCGTCCAGTGTTTTTTGTGTCGTATAAATTGGAAATAAGGGTTAGAAAGGGCAGCTGAGTTCCACTTCTAAAGTGAAAACCCCTCTGATGTAACTTTTCTGTGAAAAACGTGTACCAGCTTGGAGTTTAATCGGCTTGCGGCGTTTGTTATGAGGGGTCTCTTCACTTCGGCTTCCAGCTGAGGCCTAATCCTCCGCCGATTATACCTAGGATGGTTCCTACAAGGAAGCCTCCTCCAGCGACTATGCTGAGAATGGATAAGACTAGAACTATCACACTCCATAATGTCTTATTGGAAGGGTTCTGATAGAGCATTACAGAAGCGAAGAGTATGATAAGACCGAATACTATTCCTATCAACATCAGTGTGGTCAGTATGGACTCTACGAATTCTAATCTGAAGGGACCCATCTCGCCCATGTGACCAGGGGCGTATCTAGCGATGATCTCCGGAAGACGCCTTAGCGCTCCTAAGGAGACTCCATTAACTACTATAAGAAAACCGGAGATAAGAGACAATATGAATGCGGTAGTTGGTCTACTTGTAGGAGCCGTCTGATGGGAGTTGAGTGGACTTGAGACATGGTTAAGGTAGAACCTAATTATACTCTTCCTACACATCAACTTAGGATGCCTACCCCTTAGAAACATTTATTCCCACTTTTTTATCTGTTTCTAAAACCTATAAAAGACCTTTCTCAATACGCCGGCTATGTTTCTGGCTTTGGGATGCATATTTAAACTTGTTTCGCGAAAAGCTGCAAGAATCTTGCAATGATGATAGTAACGGGATTGATAAACACGTTCCTTTATAGTCTCTCCTAAATGGAACTCTAGCTACTTCTGGACAGATCTCCTAATAATTCGGTTAGGAACACGGATCACTTCAAGACAGAAAAATAACTCTTTTCCACTACGGGAAGGCTTGTTGAATTAGAGGTTGTGAGGGGTTACTCCTTATTTTCTCCCTTATGTTGGTTTGCAACAATCATAGTGGAGGTCAAGTATACGTCGGGTATGCTCCTTATCTTGTCTGTGAGGAATGTATCCAATTCAGCCAGAGAGGAAACCCTCACCTTCATTATAACGTCGTACTCACCGTAGAGCTCATCAACTTCCACCACTTCCTTCAAATCTGATAGTAACTTACTAACAGTCTTCTCTGAGCCAGGGGTCAGAGTTACTAGCACGAAGGCAACAACCATCACAATCAACCTCAAATTAAATATCCACATTTACATAGATAAATGTACACGTTACTTGATGAGCGAAACTGAACCCGCTTCCAGCATTTATGTAAGTAGTTACCTGTAAAAAGCCAAAAACATGAAAAGGACGGCGCCGGGGAATAGATCCAAACCTTTGGTTTAAATCCTTGTTTTTTAGTGGATATTTTTGCTCGGCGGATTAATCTTAGTAACCGCCCATAAGTTCAAAGGATCTTATCATTTCTTCCTAATTGAGTGGAAATAAACTCCTCGATATTCTCCTCTTCAAGATTGAAATTTCCATATTTGTCTACACGGACTGGAATTTTTGTACGCCTAAGAATATAGCCTTTAGCTGTGTCAACAAACACGTATTGTACATCTTTAGCAGTGAAAATAAGTCTTAACTTTACTGGCGGTTTTGAGAGTGGTGCATTTCCTTGTGCGTAATAAATTTCCTTTGGGTGTAGTTTTAGCAATAGTTCTTTGAACCTATTCCATGTAAGAACGCGCTCAACTTTACCACTCAATCATGATCCCCATAAGTTTCCGTTTATGTCAACAGGTTTAATTTCTATCACATAAATTTCATCTCCTATAAGCTTCCACTTAATA
>CAZOCN010000097.1:0-5390 GCA_964578315.1 uncultured Candidatus Bathyarchaeia archaeon | reverse complement strand
AATCCCTGTTCCGGAAACAGTTAAAGTTCTCTGCTCCACGTCTACACTATTACTATTTCTCTGGGCTGAAGCCAGGAAGTAGCCGCTTGCACTTACTAAGACGAGGGCCACTAATAGAACTCCAGTGTATAGCGCTTTAGCCTTAAGGGTCATCACTAATTCACCTATTCTAATATTAACAGAGATAGCTTGGTTTAATACTACACAATAGAACGGTCCGTACAAGATTTAGAACAGACGCCAAAGAGTAATGATTCGATCGATGGTTTAACAGTAGATGCTATCGATCGATCAGATTTCGTAATAAAGCTGGCGCGGTTCGGTTTTAAAACTTGACCTCCCTAAGGCTGTGTTGTTAAAATCCGATAAGGGAAAAAATTTCATATACCTTCCTAACTTGTTCCCAATTGGAGAATTTTCTAGCCCGATTAGGTCATCGCGCTACCGGCAGTCCCCATAGGTAGTCCAGCGCAGTGCCAGTGTGGACTTTCGCAACTTGGATAAGCTCACGGATTTGGATGAATTCGTTGAATGTTGCCATCGTATCCGGGCTCGGACCATATAGTACCGTTGGGATTCCTCTTCGTCTCAGCAACCGCGCGTCGGACCCCCAGAGAGAAATAATCTGTCTTGGCTTTCTTCCCAACAGAGCCATGACGTTTCTGGTAGTGTAGCGTACTATGCTTTCGAGAGGATCGGTATAGCTTGCTTTCCATTTCACATCAAAGATGAAACTTGCTTTTATCTTTCCAAGGTAATTCCTAACCTTAGATTCCCAGATTCGGACGACCTCTTCTGGATCAACTGAAAGTGGAACTCTGATACACACCTCCATTTCGCATGATGGAGAGATGATGTTAGGTCTTATCCCCCCCTTAATTGTGCCAACGTTGATGAAAACATGATCAACAGAGTCAGCAACTTTTGAACCATAGCGGGCAGAGAAGTATTGCTTTTGACTTTCCATCAAGGGCTTGAGTACGCTAGGAATCTGGCCTTTCAAATCGAGTTCCTCCCCGACTCTTATGATCATCGCCGCCTTAGAGATCGCGCTTTCGACAAAAGGCGCAGTACCATGGGCAGAACCTAGGCCCTTCACACGCACCGTCACTAGGTTAACTCCCTTCTCACCATACACGACACAGTCCGTCCCACTAGGCTCCCCAATAATACAAGCGTCCCACATCAGATCCTTTACATTGTTCAGAAGCCACTCTGTTCCCAACTCTCCGCCAACCTCCTCGTCGGACACTAGCGTAAGAGCCAATGTACCAGGGAGTTCGACGTCTAGCGCCCCAATCAACGAGAAGGCTATTAAAGAGGCCGTGAGGCCACCCTTCATATCGACGGCTCCGCGGCCGTAGACTTTCGTCGAAGAGACCTTCCCGGAGTACGGATCAAAGTCCCATCTTTTCCGATCGCCCGCCGGGAAGACGTCCATGTGAGCGTTCAAGACAAGACTAGGTCGCTCCCTGCCTTTTGTTTTGGCAACTAAGTTGACGATGCCCTTCTTTGGCTCGTACCACATTGGTTTGAAGCCGATCTCGTTCAGGTGATCCCTTAGCAAGCTAGCAACAGCTGTTGTGTCCCCAGGCGGATTTTCGCTTGGTACCTTAATGATGCAGGAGCACAGACGTGCGATCTCTTCCTTTCGACGATCTATCTCTTGAAAGAGACGCCTCTTCAAATCTTCAATGCTTTCCCCTTGCAAATCCACCATCTCCCACTTGTACATTATGAAGTTATCGATTGATCAAAGTTAAGCGATATAACCCTTATGTATTAATGTAGGGAAGTCTATGCTCGCTCTGTTAATGAGAAGACGGTAAATAAAGACTTATCTGGGGAAGACTTCTATTAAATTGGAAGAGTCGGATATCCTATGGACTACGAGATTAAGTATAAGCCGTCCTATTCAATGTTAGTGGTTACATTAAACGCTGGAGAGACCGTAACGGCTGAAGCTGGTGCGATGACGTATATGACTCCTAACATCGACGTAAAAACTCGACTGAGAGAGAGGAGTATATTGGGAACGTTAAGTCTAAAATTTCTAGGTAGGCAGTCTCTATTCGTGAATGACTACACGGCGAAGGACGGCAAGGGCGAAGTAGCCTTCGTTTCAGCTCCGATAGGCGACATAGCAACCCTCAAAGTGGACCCAAGTAAGGGATATATAATCCAGAAAGCCGCTTACATAGCCTCCACAGAGAACATCGACCTAGACATCAAATGGCAGGGTTTCACAAAGGGTCTTTTCGGTCAAGGGCTCTTCATGATAAAAGTCAGCGGAGACGGAATCTTGTTCATCAACACCTTCGGGGCAATAGACAAGCACGTACTCGAAGAAGGAGAACAGTTAATCGTGGACAACTTCCATCTAGTAGCCTTCAGCGACACATGCGACTATAAAGTAACCAAATTCGGCGGTTTAAAATCAACCCTTCTAGGCGGAGAAGGATTAGTAACAAAGATCAGAGGACCGGGAGAAGTCCTCATCCAAACGAAGAATATGAGGGAATTCGTTGAGTGGCTTTGGACACTCCTTGAGCCGATGATCAAATCAAGAGCGAGATAAATACCACCCAGCATCCTTCCTTTTTATTTACTCGTTACAACTCTTCTTAAAGACAAAAATTACTTATAACATATCGGCAGATTTCTTTTTGCAAACATCAGAGAAGGGGAGAGAGTTGCCTAGGAAACGGTCAAAGAAGAATGTTTGCCCAGATTGTGGAGTAGAAGTTAAAGAGCCCTATAAGACCTGGGAGCTTGTAGCTCCCTTCCCGGACTCTAAGATGCGTATAACCGTCACCGTCATGGGAATGTTCCGTTGCCCCCAATGTAACAGAACTTTCAGAGGCGTAGTAAGTAAGATCAAGATAGGAGGCGAAGACACGGTCTTCGAGAAATAAGAAGAGTATACCCTATTTTCCACTTGTTCATTTTATAAATAGTTTATATAGTGCTTTATAAATAACCTTTTCAGTAAAAGTTCTGGAAAGTGGGGAATGTGCCGAAAGTAAAAGCTACAGTTAAGATAGAGAATGTTGTGGCATCAGCCACGTTAAAACAAAGGATAGATTTGAATGCGGTTGTTAGGGGTTATCCTGGCGTCGAGTATAGACCGGAGCAATTTCCCGGACTTGTCTTTCGCTTGAAGAAACCTAAAACAGCTACCTTGATCTTCAATTCTGGAAAGATGGTTTGCACCGGAGCGAAATCGGAGAAGGAAGCGAAGAGGGCTGTTTCGAAGGTTATTCGGGAATTGAAGAAAAGCGGTATAATCATTATCGGGAAGCCTGAGTTAAAGATTCAGAATATAGTGGCTTCTGCGAGTCTAGGAGGAACCATAGATTTAGAAAAGGCAGCCTTCACTCTTGGTAAGACGATGTACGAACCCGAACAGTTCCCTGGTTTAATATACAGGATGGACGAACCGAAGGTTGTTATCCTCTTATTCGCAAGCGGAAAGCTGGTTTGCACCGGAGCGAAGAAAGAAGAAGATGTCTATCTGGCTGTTAATAAACTCCATGAAGACCTGGAAAGAAAGGAGCTAATATTCTACGTTTAAACTGGGAAAAACTCTGAACACACCGAAGCTACTGAAGCGAAGAAGTCTAGTGGTTAAAAAGCGGTTTTGAAAGATGTTAGACCTTTTGAGCGTTCCAGAGTTGCATATGAACTTTGAATAAAGGAAAAGATTATAAAGCAATTACGATTTTAGAGTAATAAAAAAACAAAGGAGGAAGTGAAAGTGAAAAATTTCTTTGATTGGAATAGTGTAGAGGAAGAGATTGTTAGACCAGGGATTAAGCGCAAAATTGTAACTGGGAAGAACATAATGCTAGTACTATATGAGATCGAGCCGGGGCATGGGATCTCTGAGCACAACCATCCCCATGAACAAATGGGTTGGGTTCTAGAAGGTGAAATGGAATTTCAGATAGGCGAAGAGAAGACCGTCCTTAAGTCGGGGGGAGTCTTCTACGTTCCTCCAAACGTTCCTCATGGAGGCAAAGCCATCGGCGATAAAAACGTCTTAGAGTTGGATGTGTTCTACCCAATAAGAGAAGACTTTCTAAAAAAATAGAGAACCGGTGATCTTAAACCCCTTTTTAGGAAGTAAGTAAATGACTCCCAAGAGTTTCACTTGGAAGAAGTACTCTGAGTTAGAGGCTAGGAGGATCACCTATTCTGATGAGTCTGTTCCTTGCGGAGACTCCATTAAGACTTGGACGTACACGTTGATGATGGTAGCTGAGGGACTAGGCGCTGAGGAGTTAGAGATGACTATGTGCACTCTTAAGCCAGGGGAGGCAGTAGCCCATCATGGACATCCAGACCAAGAGGAGATCTACATCCTAATGAAGGGAAAGTCTGAAGTTCGAACTGACGAAGAGAAAGTGGAGTCTGAAGCTTACTCTTTCTTCTATTTCCCTCCAGGATGTAACCATTCCGTCTATAACAACTCAGATGAAGAGGCAGAATGGCTCTTCGTCGCCGCAGCTAAGCCGAAGAGAAAGTAGACCGCACTGTAAGCTTTCTTTTCGCAGTTGAAAAATTTTAAGATTAGTTAAGGAAGGAGCCTTCTTGTGGATATATTCGATCTCCTTTTGGACAATCTGAAGCCCTCCGCATAATTTACACCTGCCTGGAAACCTCTGAATCTGGAGATTACTCTTGTAGATTCAAGTATATCAATTCCACTGTGTTCTCTAAGCCATCTAAGCTGACTTTCGTGCTGAGATAGAGCTCGGAGTTTCCGTTCTATAGTCCTACTTATATCCACATACTCTTCGGGATTAAAACTTACGCCGAGGTAGGTCTCCATGCAGTAGACCACTGGAACCTTCTTCAACGGGGGATGCGCTGTTTTTATATGGGGTACTGTGGAGAGTAAACTCGCGGCGAATACTAATTCGTTTACAATTTTATGGTCCGGGTGATAGTCTGTAGGGTCATGGGTGATTATCACATTCGCCCCTGTTTCACGAATCACATCGATAAATTTCAATCTGTTCTCTCTGTTATGAAAGAGCATGCCGTCGGGTAGGTCCATCCATATGAACTTAGCGCCTAGAACAGATGCAGCGCTTCTCGCTTCCCTTTTTCTTATCTTCCCTAATTCTTCAGGTTCTATAGTGTAGTGACCTAACTCGCCCCTTGTGACGTAAGCCATAGATACATTATGGCCCAACTCAGCATATCTAGCCAGCGTTCCTCCACAGGATATTTCCAGATCGTCTGGATGAGCACCTATACCAAGAACGTTAAGTCTTCCCCTTCTCATAAGCATCTTCTTCAATTAATAGGAGCTGCGCTTTTGAGTTTTTTCTCTCTCGCTGGATGGTGCTGATAGCCCCTCTATTTGGGGTCTAATATGATTG
>CAZOCN010000096.1:0-5403 GCA_964578315.1 uncultured Candidatus Bathyarchaeia archaeon | reverse complement strand
GGCTGTCTCAAGGCTCCGTGAGTGGTTTCCACGCCATCTACGGGCCGGTCATGGAGAAGATACTCGACATGGCTGGACTGAAGGATCTAGACCAGAGACTCCTTGTGAGAGTAGCTGAGCTCTCAGGATTGATGAACTTGGAGAGGAAGGAAACCCGTTTAAAGGCGAGGATTAGCGTGGCGGAGGAGGTTGGTGTCAGTTTAGATGAACTTGAAAGAATGCTGAAGCCTTTAGAGAGCGCCTTCACAGTTGCAGATCACACCAAATGTTTAGTTTTCATGTTAGCGGAGGGGGTTGTTCCCTCGAATGTTCGCGAGGGATACCTCCCGAGATTGATGATAAGGCGGACATACAGGCATCTTTCCTCTCTCTCCCTAGAAGATAAACTCTTCGATATAATCGAGGCCCAAATCGGTTACTGGTCCGATGATTTTCCACATTTGAAGGAGATGAGGGAGGAGATAAGGGAGATACTGGAAGTTGAAGTGGAGAAGTTTAAGGAGAGCCTAAGGAAGGGAAGATCCCTAATTAAGAGAATAACAAGTCGTTTAAAAGCAGAAGGCAACTCCTCAATTCCTCTGGAAACCCTGACTGAACTCTACGATTCGCATGGGATACCTCCCGAGATCGTGAAGGAGACTTCTGAGAAGGAAGGGGTACGAGTGGAGATTCCAGACAACTTCTACGCCCTAGTCGCAGAACGACATATTCAGTCTTCCCGTGTAGGCGAAGAGGAGAAGATTCGGCGATTCGAGGACGTGCCAAGCGATATACCGGAAACCCGTGCATTGTACTATGAGGACCCATACAAGAGGGAGTTTGACGCTGTAGTTGTGTACTCAACTGAGGACGGGAAGGTCATCTTAGATTCTACGGCCTTTTATCCAGAAGGAGGCGGACAACCCCCGGACACGGGCTACTTGGAGCTGAAAGATGAAGCTGTACGTGTAAAGGACGTACAAAAGATCGGGGGAGTTATAATTCACTTCGTTGAGGGGCGTGTTCCCGAGAAAGGGGATAAGGTTAGGGGACGTATCGACTGGGATCGTAGGATGAGTCTTATGAGACATCATACGGCAACCCATATACTTCTAGGTGCTGCGAGGCGTATACTGGGTGAACATGTATGGCAATCTGGAGCCCAGAAAGGAGCGGAGAAGTCACGGATAGACATATCCCATTTTAGGCGTCTGACGGAGAAGGAAGTTCATGCCATCGAGAGACTCGCCAATGAGGTTGTAATGAGGAATCTTCCTGTAAAGACAGCCTTTATGCCGCGTGAGGAGGCGGAGAGGAGGTACGGCTTCCGACTTTATCAAGGAGGTGTAGTCCCGGGTCGAGAGATAAGGGTTGTCTCTATAGAGGGATGGGACGTGGAAGCCTGTGGAGGAACGCATCTGAGATCTACGGGTGAAGTCGGCCTCATTAAAATTGTTCACACAGAGAGAATACAGGATGGTGTTGAAAGGATAGTCTTTAGTGCGGGGATACCCGCCGTTAAATCGGTCCAGAATACTGAAGTAACTCTGAGAAGAATCTCTGAGATATGGAATGTTCCCTTAGAAAAAGTAGAGAAGGCAGCTGCTGATTTAATGAGAGAGAGCAAGCAGCTTAGACGTGAAAGGGAACGTTTGATGGAAGAGTTGGCGAAACTTGAAGCCGAAAGGTTACTCTCTAAAGCGAAGACAATAGGAGGCTTAAAATTAATCTCCGAATCCATAAACACCTCCGATGTTAATCGATTAATAAAACTGGCGAATCAACTAATCAAAGCGGAGCCAAAATCGGTGGTAGCCCTCTTCGGAATAGAGGAAGTAGTGAGGCTAGTTGTTATGGTGGGAGAGGAGGCGCTGAAAAGGGGAATCGACGCACGGAAACTAGCAAATGAAGCAGCCACCATAGTGGGCGGAAGGGGTAGCGGGAGACCGTACTTCGCTCAAGGCGGCGGGACTAAGATAGAGGAAGTCCCCAGTGCTATGGAGGAGATCGAAAGATTGGTGCAGAGCGTTGTGAGATGATGAGGGATTGACTGTAGAGTGGGCTAAACTGGAAGATAAATGGCAGAGGGCATGGGAATCCGCCAAACTCTTTGAATGCAATCCCGATCCAGGAAAGAAGAAGTTCTACTTAACAGTGGCCTATCCATACCCTAACTCGCCCCAGCATATAGGCCACGGGAGGACCTACACCCTAACAGACGTCTACGCCAGATACCTGCGAATGCGTGGTTATAACGTCCTCTTTCCAATGGCTTTCCATTACACCGGAACCCCTATACTGGCGATGGCGAAACGGTTGGCTCAAGGAGACAAGGAATTAACGGAGACTTTCACTAAGATCTACCAAGTTCCTCGTGAGGAGCTTAAAGAGTTCACTGAACCCATTAAGATTGCACGGTACTTCCATGAAGAGATCAAGAAGGGCATGAAGGAGATCGGCTACTCTATTGATTGGCGTAGAGAATTCACAACCATAGACGGGGCATACCAGAAGTTTATTGAGTGGCAATTCCGAAAACTTAGGGAGGCAGGGTTCATATCCCAAGGGAGCCATCCCGTGGGATGGTGCCCGAACTGTGGTAATCCAGTGGGTCAACACGATACGAAGGGAGATGTGGAACCTGAGATTGAAGAGTACACGTTAATCAAGTTCAAACTGATTCCTGGAGGGGCTGTTCTGCCGACGGCGACGCTCCGGGCAGAGACCCTCTTTGGCGTAACGAATCTATGGCTTAATCCAGAGGCGGAGTACGTTGAGGCAGAAGTAGACGGTGAAAAATGGATAGTGAGTAAGAGATGCGCTGAAAAGTTAGAGTTTCAAAGTAGAACTGTAAGAATCATCAAAAACTTGAAAGGAAAAGAACTGATTGGAAGCGAAGTCATAAACCCAGTAAACAATGAGAGGATACTGGTCTTACCGGCAGAATTTGTGGACCCGAACAACGCAACAGGCGCGGTAATGTCGGTGCCGGGTCATGCACCCTACGATTATGTAGCGCTAGAGAATCTCAAGAGGAATTACGCTATGATTGAGGCGTTCAATTTAAAAAGAGAGATTATTGAGGGAATCAAACCGATCTCCGTTATAGAGGTTCCAGGATACTCAGAGCTTCCGGCAGCAGACGTAGTTGAAAAGATGGAGATAAGAGATCAAAAGGATTCCCGCCTGGAGGAGGCAACCAAGATCGTTTACAGGGCGGAGTTCCATAATGGAAAGATGAGGGAGAACACTGGTTCCTATGCGGGTCTATCCGTTAGTGAAGGAAGGGAGAAGATTAAAGGCGATCTAGTTAAGAAAGGAAAAGCCGATTCAATGTACGAGTTGAGTAATAGACCCGTCATCTGCCGTTGCGGAACCGAATGTATTGTTAAGATGTTTGAGGATCAGTGGTTTATAAATTACAATGATCCGAAATGGAAGGAACTCGCTCATAAGTGCGTGGAGCGAATGAAGATAATCCCGAAAGAGCTCAGATCAGAATTCGATTATGTGATCGATTGGCTCCATGAGAAGGCCTGTGCAAGGAAATCTGGGTTAGGAACTAAACTTCCGTGGGCGAAAGAGTGGATAATAGAATCCCTCTCTGACTCAGTCATCTATATGGCATACTACACCATAGCCCGATGGATAAAAGAACAGAGAATCTCCCCCGAGAAATTGAACGATGAAGTCTTCGACTATATATTCCTAAGCAGAGGAGACCCCGAAGAGGTCTCACGATCCTCGGGACTAAATAGAGAACTATTAGAGGAGATGCATCGAGAATTCCTTTATTTCTATCCCCTGGACAGCCGTCACTCTGGACGCGACTTAATCCCGAACCACCTTACTTTCATGATATTCATACATACGGCTATATTCCCGGAAGAGCACTGGCCCCGCCAGATAGTCATAAACGGAAGCGTTCTGATGGAAGGACAGAAGATGAGCAAATCTCTAGGCAACATCATACCACTGAGGAACGCGATAGAAACCTTCGGCGCAGATCCCATTCGAATAGCTGTTTTAGGAACCGCCGAACTCCTCCAAGACGCGGATTTCAGTCCAACAGTAGCAAAATCGATAAGAGAGAGGTTAGAGCGATTCCTCCGTTTCGTCCAGGATACCGCCAAATCCAACAGCGAAGCCGGTCGAGTCCGTTTAACGATGGCTGATAAATGGATGCTGAGCAGATTACAGAGACATATAAAGGCAGCTACGGAAGCAATGGAAGAGTTATCTGTGAGACGCGTTATACAAATAACCCTCTACCTCCTGGATCAGGATCTACAATGGTATAATAGGAGAACTGTAGGGGAAAGAGCAGATCCGGAACGGGTAGCGACCATTAACAACGTGCTAAGAACAGTCTTAGATGCTCAGATCAGAATGCTGTCACCCATGGCTCCCCACATATGCGAGGAGGCTTGGAGCCTCCTAGGAAAAGAAGGTTTCGTCTCGACCTCTTCCTGGCCCGAACCTGACGACTCCCTAATTAACATGGAGGTTGAACTAGGTGAAACCCTAGTTAGGCAGGTTCTGGAGGATACCCAGAACATACTCAAGGTGACAGGTATAACTCCTAAGCGTATCGTATACTACGTATCTTCTCCTTGGCGCTGGAAAACCTACCTCACATTATTGGAGAAGATGTCACCAGACAGGAGGAACCTAGGCGAGATTATGAAGGAATTAATGAAAGATCCTGAGTTGAAGTCGGTCTCAAGGAAAGTAGCGAAGTTCGTGGGTTCAGTTCAGAATGACCTCAGTCGAACGCCTCCCTACCTTAAAGAGACACTCATTCGAAGGGGAACATTAAACGAGAAGGACATTCTAGAGAAGGCGAAGAATTTCCTCGAGAGAGAACTCAAGGCGAAGGTGGACATTTACGAGGAGGAGGACCCACAGATATACGATCCGGCTAAGAGAGCCCATTTAACAAAACCCATGAAACCGGCGATTTACGTTGAAGGATAATAAAGAAAAAGGAGAACTACATCTTATCTATCTTTGGTAGGGGCCCGTGGCGCAGCATGGATTCCAGAACATAAAGCGCGTCGGCCTTCTAAAAGGGAGGAGAGCCGGAGATCCTGGGTTCAAATCCCAGCGGGCCCGCCATTTTTCAAGGCCGAATCCTTTGAATAGTATTTTGTCATTTATGTTTTGAAGGGAGTTGCGGAAGAGGGAAAGTAAATATTCTGTTTTGCTTGAAGATAAGAAAGTTGAGAAGTGGTTTAGAAATCTGGCTAGAGGAAGCCAGATAACAGCGAATGTGGCTTTGAGAAGGATCAGCAGATCATCTGAACTTTTAGAATTGAACCCCAAAGAAATGGTTGAGAAGGCTAGAAAAGACCTGGCTGGATTCTAGGATAAGCTCGAAGACGTGGTTGCGAAGCTTGAATCCGAAAATAAGTCTCCAGGCTA
>CAZOCN010000095.1:0-5473 GCA_964578315.1 uncultured Candidatus Bathyarchaeia archaeon | reverse complement strand
TTCTCTAGAACTGAGTGACTGGAACATGTAGTTAGCTACCAAGTATAAATCTCATTTGGGATTTTTCAGAACATTCACCGTGAGAACAGCAAATTTAAAAATTGAAGGAGGAACTTCCCATTAAAAAGGAGGATAAAGACTTTCCGCTCTTTTGATTATTCTTCTGCCCTTGAGAGAAAATAATTTTTGTAGAAATGAAAGGAAGGCATTCTATTGCTGTTTGCTGAGAGTTATTTCTATGGTTGAAACGTTGGATTTTGTTCCTTCAGGGCGTATGACTTCTTCGGTTCCAATGTCGATTTTCTTCACGATAACATCCTTCGCGAAGGCTCGACGTAGTAATTCCACTGTGTCTACGGCTCTGCTTATGGCTCTGCCTCTTGCTTTTACCACAACCTCTTCTTCTCCCGCATTGAAGAAGGTGAGGCAAGCCACAACATAGTTCATTACGGGTTTTCTTCCTATCAATACAGTATTATTTCCTGTTTGGGTTTCCGTTTGCGAATTTTCTTTTTCAGCCAAACTTCTGCCTCCGAGTTACCTTTTTCTACTTGAAAGAAAATGAAAATAGTATACACTTATATTTTTCCCTAAAATCCCTTAACAAAGTCATTCTTGAGCCTTCCCTTGAAGGTGTGAATACTCCTAAATATCTTATTTGCGTTAAAGAATAACTGTGCGGGTATTGTAAATGAAACGTATCGGAGTTGTTACTAGTGGTGGAGACGCACCTGGAATGAACGCGGCGATTCGCGCCGTAGTTAGAATAGCTCACTCTAGAGGTCTTAACGTGATAGGGTTCGAGAGGGGCTACGAGGGGCTTATAACGAATTCTTACAGGCCTCTAGGCCCAAGGTCTGTCGGCGGGATCATCCACCTTGGAGGCACCATACTCCACACTGTTAGATGTGAACGGTTCAAGACCGAGGAAGGCTTGCAGAAAGCAGCAGAGAACTTGAAAGATGATGGTGTAGAAGGCTTGATAGTTATCGGCGGCGACGGCTCCTTTGTCGGTGCTCTGGAATTAAGTAGAGTTTGTGACGTCCCGATCGTAGGAGTCCCAGCGAGCATAGACAACGACATCTACGGAACGGAGGAAACTATCGGATTTGATACTGCAGTGAACACCGCAGTTTCTGAAGTCGACAAAATCCGCGATACAGCCATCTCTCACGAGAGAGTTTTCATAGTAGAAGTTATGGGGAATAAGCGGGGTTTTCTAGCGTTGGCAGTAGGTCTCACCGTAGGTGCGGAGGTGATACTAGTTCCTGAAGTTCCCTTCGATGTAGACGTGATCTCTGAGGACATTGTAGAGAGTTATAGGAGAGGGAAGAAAATGTGTATCATTATTGCAGCAGAAGGCATAGGGGATAACCGCAAACTTACCGAGATGATAGCTGAGAGAACTGGTTTTGAGGCTAGATTAAGTATACTCGGATACGTTCAGAGAGGTGGTAATCCAACTGCGAGGAGTCGCCTTTTAGCTTCTCTATTTGGTGAGAAAGCAGTGAGACTACTTATGAATGGGGGCGGGAATGAGATAGTTGCTCTACAGAACGATAGAATAGTCTCTCTAGACTTGGAAGAATGCTGTCGCTCTGTGAAACCCCTCGATAAGAGTTTACTCAAATTAGCAAACGAACTAGCAATTTAAAATGGGCAGTTTCTCTTTAAATTTAAACTTTAAAGGCTGAGGGGCACAATTCATTTAGGACGCAGACTCCACAGTTAGGTTTTTTGGCTTTACAGACTCGTCTCCCATGGGCTATTAGGAGGTCTGTTACTTTCAACCACATATCCTTAGGAAACAACGCCATGAGGTCCTTCTCTACCTTATCCCGGTTCTTCTCAGAAGAGAAGCCGAGTCTCCCCGCAAGTCGGAGAACGTGTGTGTCCACTGCTATGCCCTCAAAGACGCCGTAAGCGTTTGATAGAACAATGTTAGCGGTCTTCCTAGCAACTCCTGGCAAACTCAGCATTTCCTCCATAGTCTTTGGCACCTGAGAGTTGAACTTCTCCACGAGAACCTTCGCGATCTCCTTTAAAAAACGCGCTTTTCTCTTGTAAAAGCCGGTCTGTCTGATATCCTCCTCCAATTCCTTCAAATCAGCATTAGCATAGTCCTCTGCGCGTTTATACTTTTTAAACAACTCTCTAGTGACTATATTCACTCTCTCGTCTGTACATTGTGCAGCGAGAACCGTAGCTACAAGGAGCTCTAGAGGGTTAGAGAACCTTAAAGCGACCTTTGCCTCTGGATAGGTCTTCTCTAATATACCGATTACCTTCAACGCGTACTCTTTTTTATCCTCCATCATTCAAAATCCAACCTTCTGTAAGAAGGCTTCATTTTTACTTTAACTTATCAGGCTTTTCAAAGAAAAAATCTTTTCCTCAACCAAGAGGAGCTGAAGAGGAGGTTGGTGTGAAAGGCGGCAGATTTATTTAGTTATTATAACACAGTTATGTTAGGTTATTGGAGAGAGAAAATGAAACCTTACAATGAGAAGAATAATTTTGCAGATGCCCTAGAGGAGAGTAAAGACTTCGGAGATATATTCGCTATCGTTAAGAGAGTGGTGAAGAAGTTCCTAGGGATAAGTAGAACAGGTCTCCTCCTCTATCTAGGCGATCTCCCCTTAAACATTGGAGCATACCACATGATTGGATCGAATGGCATAGTCCTTAATCGACGGACTCTTACCCTGATCTCAGAATCTTCCAAGTCAAGAATTGAAGTGAACGCCTACATCTTCACCGTACTCCTTCACGAATACCTTCACTCTCTAGGTTATGTCGATGAGGAAGAAGTGAAAGACTTGGTCTTAGATCTCACTAGACAAGCTTTCGGTGACGATCATCCAGTGGCAGAACTCGTCTCAACCGATCCACTGAAACGCTTCCCCTTCCTGAAGATTCCTCCGGAAGGAGAGCCAGAAACTCTAACTCTGATTAAGGATTTCGAGAAAGAAGAGAAGGGATATATAACCTAAGCCCCCATTACGTTCAAGCGTCACCTATTTATTATTCTGCAACGATCGATCGATCCATATCGGGCTGCTCCTTCTCTATCTCATGTTTAATCTGAGATAAGGAAGCTCCGAGAGCTAAGGCGTCTATGATCCTAACTGAATGCCCCTTCTCTTCAAGTACGGCGGCTAAATAAGCGAGGCCTAAAGGAGGAACTGTTATACCAAGTGCGGAGGAGACTTCAAAGAAATCTTTTCTCATCAATGGTTCCCCACCTGAGAATGCTACTGCTGAAACATTATTCTCTTCGAGTTGATCTATAATCGCAAGTCTCTCTTCGGTTGTTAGCTCGTCTGAAGTCGCTTATCCGCGCGTTGATAACAGTGCTTACATCTAAGATTGCAGGCATTCGTGTAATTCCAGACTGCTAGGAACGGCGCTGGGATGCGCTGTGGTTTAGTTACACCGTAATTGCCTATTCCACTTAATATGTTCAGCAGTCCCTTCTTGAAGTATGGAACTTTAATTGCGTTTCTTGCTTCTTCCAAGTCTAGGTTGAACGCTGCACAGCCGAGGTTGACTGCTAAACCGATTATTCCCGAAAAGACCATTCTGGCTAATGAATGATAGTGACCTTCATTTCCAGCCACATCATCCAAAGCCGTTTCTAAGTAGCTCTTTCCATCTTTAAATTGGTGATTACCGGAGAAACGTATTATCGACTTGAGAAGAGGGTTCTCAAGCATGGATAGAAAAGTCTTTACTGAGGCTGAACTTGATTCAGACTTCGTTTTCTCGCCCTCTAAAAAAGTTTATTTTAAATGCTATATTTATCCTTTTTGCTTACAAAATAACTGATATCTGCTGCGGAGATTTGAAAGATAAGAAGTGGTTTGAACAGTTTAGAAAATAAGCAAAAAGAATATAACAAATATTCAATTACAGATGATCGAGATGTAAAATGGTTAAGATAGCATTTGCCTCGGAGGAGAATATAGGATTAGAAAGCAGATTGGCCTATCACTTTGGAAGATGCCAATACTACATCTTCGTAGAGATCGGAGAAGATGAAGTTAAAAGCGTAGAAGTAAAAGAGAACCCTTTCTTTAGCAGTCACGTACAAGGCGCAGTTCCCCAATTCATCTCCAGTGAAGGAGCAGATGTGATAATTGCAGGCGGAATGGGCCCCAGAGCCCTAGACTGGTTCAGGAGACTGAATATCCAGCCTATCACTGGAGTAAGTGGAAAAATCAGAGATGTACTGAACGATTATATGTCTGGTAAGATAAAAGGAGCAAAACCCTGCGATGACCACAAAGATGTCAGATATCAGGTTTGAGGTTAAACTCGATTCTCTGGATCTTATGGCGGCGTCACATGAAAAATAGTCAAGAAGGGAATTCAGCACATTCTTATCCTAAACTCTTTGAACATGGCCATATAGGAAACGTTGAGATTAAGAATAGAATAGTTTTTGCGCCTATCTCAACAAATCTAGCAAGTGCTGGAGGAGAGGTCACTGAGAGGCTTATACATCACTATTACAAAATTGCCAAAGGCGGAGCTGGACTAATAATTGTAGAGAACGCATGTATACACTTTCCTGAAGGCAGACACGGTGCAACACAGCCGAGAATAGACTCAGACGAGTTTATCCCAGGTCTATATCATCTATCTAGAGCCATACATCAAGCTAGAGCGAAAGCCTGCATAGAATTGATGCATCCCGGAGGCGTCGCTGACCCACGGATAATTAAAACTAATCCTGTTGCTCCATCTTCACTTTTAATGAAAGCCGGAGGTGCCATTCCCAAAGAGTTAACTAAAGATGAAATAGAGAAAATAGCCTGCATGTTTGGACTGGCGGCCTTAAGAGCTAGAAAAGCCCTCTTTGATATGGTTGAAATCCAAGCCGGACATGGCCTTCTAATCAATCAGTTTCTTTCACCACTTACAAACAAGAGAGAGGATGAATTTGGAGGAAGCCTAGACGGAAGAATTCGCTTTCCAAAAATGGTTATTAATAGAATAAAAGAGTACGCTGGAGACGACTTCACAGTTAGTTTAAGATTAGGAGTTGAAGAGTTCACGGAAGATGGAATTAATATCGCAGAAGGAAAGATCATCGCAGAAAAGCTTGTAGAAGCTGGAGCAGATGCTATCCATGTAACTCTAGGAAAGACTGACAGAAAAAGACGTCTCGAACCTATGCCATATCCACAGGGATGGCGTATATACCTCGCTGAGCAAGTGAAAGAGGAAATCGATGTTCCAATTATCGCTGTAGGGGTTATTAGAGAGCCCTTGTTCGCTGAAAGAATTCTAGAAGAGGAAAAGCTAGACTTTGTTGCGTTAGGTAGAGCGTTAATAGCCGATCCTGAATGGCCTAAAAAGGCACTAGAAAGAAAAGAAAAAACTATTAGGCGGTGTGTATCATGCAACGAATGTGTAAGAGCGAGACATTTTGAGGGGCTTCCAATTCGATGTTCGTTAAATCCAACAA
>CAZOCN010000094.1:0-5581 GCA_964578315.1 uncultured Candidatus Bathyarchaeia archaeon | reverse complement strand
AATCTCCTTTTTAGGCACCAAGGAGACATCGCCAAGTTTTGAAGTTAAAATGCTATATTGGGAGGCTTCTAGTCGGTCAAAAGCTAAGTTCTCGATTCCAGAGTTCTTCACGAACTCAGCCGTTACAGAGATAAAACTTCTACCGCCCTCTAGGAGTGTCACTTTACAGTTCAAAGCGTTCTCTTTAGCGTCCTCGTAATTCACTGAGGGAACGTAGAGTACGCTCTCGCCTTCATTAGGAACCAATAACAGGGATGCCCCGATGAAATTTGTTAGGTATAATTGGTTTATATTGTCTGCGATTAAGAAGGCGCATATGCCCTCCTCTTCCATCTTAGACCTCAAATTACGGTCTCTCTTCAATATTTCCTTCATTAACATCCCAAAAATACCTCAAAGCTGTTTGTTAAGTTCTTATGCCATTACTCATTTAGGAAGCGGTATAAGCTAAAAAGTAGGTTTCCTCAACCTCCGGTGGCCAAGGACATCAAAGATACTTCATCGCCTTCCCGCAACTTAGTTTTTATTCCATTCAGCTGTCCCATTAAGGTTCCATTTACAGTTAAAACGAAGCCTGTTTTGAGATCTTCCATCCCAGTCTCGTATACCTCCTTCTTGAAAGATTCACCATACTTTTCGGCTAGGAGGTTCATTAAGTCTGAGATGGAAGCTCCTTCTCTAAGCTCGAAACTATCCTTATCCCTCTTCAAGAGATTCTTTATGTATCCCAGATATCTCACTTCAACCTTCAATTTCATCGCCGCCTAACGTAATTCCTGCTTATACTATAATCTTTCATATTTAAACTTGGAAAACTTTAATATTTGTTTATCCCAATTGATTCTTCTCCGCAAAGGTAAATGGAGATTTGAATCGGAAGGAGAAGAAGGATGTTAGGCTATAGAGGCAAAATATTACAGATAAACCTAACGACTGGAAAAATAGATACGAAACCACTCGACGAAGAGATCGCAAGGAAATACATCGGCGGCATAGGCCTTGGAATGCGTTTATTCCTGGAATACTCTAAACCTGGAACAGATCCATTCTCACCGGACAACCCCCTAGTTTTGGCCACTGGCCCCCTCGGTGGAACTATGGCGCCCACAGGCGGGAACGGGCACGCCTTCGTCTCTAAGTCCCCTGCAAGCTTAGGGGTAGGAGAAGCAAAGTCACACGGACATTTTGCTCCAGATTTGAAGCGTGCGGGTTACGACGCAGTTATATTCATGGGTAAGTCAGAGAAGCCCGTCTACGTCTTCATCGACGATGACACAGTGGAGCTTCTAGACGCCCAGCACCTCTGGGGCACGTCAACACCGAAGACTGAAGAGATGATCAAAGAGGAACTCAATGATTATTACATCCGCGTCGCTGCTATAGGACCCGCAGGAGAGAAACTCTGTCGATTCGCCGCCATACTTAACGACCATAGCAGAGCTGCGGGTAGGACGGGGATGGGCGCTGTTATGGGCTCAAAGAACCTTAAGGCCATAGCGGTTCGTGGAACAGGGGATATTCCAGTAGCCAAACCTGAAGAGTTCATAGAGTTCGTTCGTATGATGCATGAAAGAATGAAGGGGCCGGCAACGAGGAAGTATAGGACTCTCGGCACTCCAGAGAACGTACTCGTTCACAACGCTCTAGGAGCCCTACCAACCAGAAACTTCACGAATGCCACCTTCGAGGGAGCTGAGAAGGTCAGCGGCGAGTACTTAAATCAACGTTTCGTAACGAAGATAATAGCCTGTTCTTCTTGCGCTCAACGTTGTGATCACGTGGCTGTGGTTCCTGAGGGACCCTATAAGGGCACTATGGCGAGAGTGGAATATGAAACCCTCTGGGCCTTAGGTCCGAACTGTGGCGTAGACCGTCTAGACGCTGTGATAAAGGGTCTTGAACTCTGCGATTACTATGGGTTCGATACCATCTCAGCAGGTGTAACGATCTCTTTTGCTATGGACTGTTACGAGAATGGTATCCTAACAAAGGAAGACACTGATGGATTAGAACTCAACTTCGGCAATCACGAGGCGATGTTAGAACTTATCAAGAAGATAGGGACGCGTGAAGGCATAGGAGACATATTGGCTGAGGGATGTTGGAGAGCTGCTCAGAAGATAGGGAAGGGAGCAGAGAAATACGCTAATCACATCAAAGGTGTAGAGATGACCGGCTATGACCTTAGAGGCTTAAAGACAGCAGCCCTTGGATTCGCTGTCTCGTTTAGAGGAGCAGATCACAACCGCCACGGCTCTTACTCTCTCGACCTAAAGGGCACCGTTGATAGATTCAAAATGGAGAAAGGGAGAGGCAAGATGGTGAAGGATATAGAAGACCTATACACGATTATAGATTCCCTCATAGTCTGTAAATTCTCTAGAGGAACATACTATGATGGCTTCAAGGACCTAGCGAAACTCTATAACGTCGTAACCGGAATAGAGATGAATGATGAAGAACTCAGGATAGCTGGTGAGAGGATTAACAATCTGGGAAGACTGATAAACATAAGGGAGGGATTAGGCACTAGGAAGGAAGACACGCTTCCTTGGAAGATCATGAACTTCCCAATCCCAGACGTCGGCGTTGTCTCCCACGGCAGTTACGTGAGCAAGAAGGAACTGGACATGGCATTAGACGATTATTACGCAGCGAGGGGATGGACTAAGAATGGAATCCCGACGGTTGAGAAGCTAAAAGAAATTGGAATGGACGATCTCACTTACATAGTAGAGGAGAAACTTGCGAAAAAGAAGTAGGGAGAGGAGTTGATTATGGCAGCGACACCTGTTAAGAAACACATGAGAAAGTTTGTCAGTTGCGACCCTGATAAGTGTGTAGGCTGTAGTGTCTGTGAGTATATCTGCGCTTGGGAGAAGGAGAAGGTTTTCAACCCGCTCAAGTCCAGAATTCGGGCTATCCGAATCGGACAGGTTGTTAACATGGCGGTTACTTGCAGGCTCTGCGAGGATCCACCCTGCGTTGCGGCTTGCCCAGTCGACGCCCTAGAACAGTCGGAGGAAACCGGAGTCATACTCGTTGATGAGGACAAATGCACGGGATGCGGATGGTGCATCGAAGCCTGCGACTACGGCGCAATAACACTCCATCCAGACAAACGTGTGGTTATTGTATGCGATACCTGCGATGGCGATCCCAAATGTGTCGAATGGTGCCCAGAAGAAGCCTTGGATTTCGTAACTACGGATGTCGTGGCGCAGAAGGCGCGGATATCAGCGGTTAAGAATCTGATAAGAGAAGCAACACCCTAAACCCACTCCACTTTTTTAAACATCTATTAGGTAAAACATTAAAAATCAGAGTTTTTCAAGAACTTCAATCAGAAGCTCCGCTACATCATTTACTATTTTTTCTATCTCCTCCGATAAGCCCTCCTCAAAATCTACCTTCTTTGGTTGTATCCCTATCAAACCAACTTTTGCTCCTGTCAATTTTGATATGTAAGCTGCGAATATTCTTAGGGGTAATTGATGGGTCGATACTGGAATGCCTGTGAGAGACTCAGCATCTAAAAGTTGAACGTGTCCTGGTTCATGGTTCAGCATAGTGGCATCTATCGCTAATACATGGGAAGGATTGAACTTCACTACTTCTTCTATGTAATTCTCGGGAACCGTTTCACCTTCAAGAAGAAGAATCTTCTCCGGAACTCTACCGTATATTCTGTTGATTACCTCTAAGCCTACGGCGTCATCTCCTCTCATGGGATTACCGACGCCTATAATTACAACTCTATCAGCTCCAGAGAGCCAAGCCTCTAGACTCAACCGCAAAGCAGAGAGATTACTATCGGAGAAGGCGTTCAAGACTGGTTCTCCATTAGAAATCTAAGAACTTATAGTTAAATATATATCGAAGAAGAGAGGTAAAATTGTCCTTCTAAACTATCTGAGATAGTTACTAAAATGTTGGTGAAGGCATGGATAAACTGAAGATAGCTTTCTATTGGGCTGCCAGCTGTGGAGGCTGTGAGATAGCGGTTCTAGACGTCAACGAGAAGATCCTCGATATAGTCGCAAAGGCAGACATAGTCTTCTGGCCCGTAGCTATAGACACGAAATACAAAGATGTAGAAGCGATGCCGGATAAAAGCATAGATGCTTGCTTCTTTAATGGCGCCATCCGAACATCTGAGAACGAGCATATGGCGAAGCTGCTCAGACGGAAATCGAAGATTCTAGTTGCCTTCGGATCCTGTGCGAATGACGGATGCGTGAAGGGACTAGCTAATCTATGGGATAGAGAAACCATATTCCAAAGAGCTTACTTAGAGACGCCGTCAACGAATAATCCGCAAGGAACCCTTCCTCAAACCTCTTACAAGGCTGAAGAAGGGGAACTCACCCTACCAGAGTTCTACGATACCGTCAAGACCCTTTCGCAAGTGGTTGATGTGGACTACTTCATCTCAGGATGCCCCCCTCCGATCCCCTGCATAGTTAATATGTTCAACGCGATACTGTCTGGAAACCTACCACCAAAGGGATCCTCATTCTTACCCGACAAGTCAATCTGCGATGAGTGCCCACGGGAGAAAAAGGACAGAAAACTCAAGGAGATTAAACGCATCTACGAAATAGAAGATGATTTCAAGACATGTTTCTGGGATCAGGGAGTAGTCTGCATGGGTCCCGCAACAAGGGCGGGATGTGGTGCTCAATGCCCAAACGTTAACATCCCCTGCACCGGATGCAATGGACCAGGCCCTAAGGTGACTGATCAAGGAGCCGCTATAGTTAGCGCTTTATCCTCCATTGCAGTGGATGAGAAAGTCATGGATCAAATAGTAGATCCTATGGGTACCTTCTACAAGTACTCTCTGGCGGTCTCTCTTCTACGTAGGAAGGTGATGAAGAAATGATGAAGAGAATAGAGATAGATCCCATAACTCGCCTTGAAGGCCACGGCAAAATCGAGATCTTCCTCAACGAGGAAGGAAACGTGGAGAACGCTTACCTCCAGATACCCGAGCTCAGGGGCTTTGAGCGCTTCTGCGAGGGTAGGAGAGCCGAGGACCTCCCTATCATCACCACTAGAATCTGTGGCGTATGTCCCGTAGCTCATCACTTCGCCAGTGCAAAGGCGTTAGATGTCGCTTTCAACACGGAGCCGACTGAAACAGCTAAGAAGTTAAGGGAACTAATGTACTGTGGATACTTCATTTACGACCACATCCTCCACTTCTACTTCCTAGGTGGACCAGACTTCGTAGTTGGCCCTGACGCCCCGCCGGCAGAGAGGAACATCCTCGGAGTGATAAACAAGGTCGGTTTGGACATCGGCAAAGAAGTAATCAAACACCGAGCTTATGGACAAAAGATAACAGGCATTATAGGCGGAAGACCTACGCATCCAGTATGCGGTCTACCTGGCGGAGTCTCAAAGGCGATCTCTGAAGAGGAACGCCGAGAGATGGAGAACATGATTCGAAGCTGTGTGGAGTTCTCCAAATTTTCCTTGAAACTCTTCGAAGATATCGTGTTGAAGAACGAGGATTATGTGAACCTAATTAAGAGCCAAGCTTACACTCTGAAAACTTACAATATGGGCCTCGTGG
>CAZOCN010000093.1:0-5609 GCA_964578315.1 uncultured Candidatus Bathyarchaeia archaeon | reverse complement strand
TAAAATGTTAAACACAAAAACTTCAATAATTGTTCTAGATGATCGCGGTTAATTTCTGAGAATGGAGAAAGATTGTTTTATAGTTAAAGACAGACAAGGAAGCGCGGAAAGACCAATCGAAAATCAATAAGGATATTTCAATCTAAAGTTCTACATCAGTCCGTTGTTATGATTAATTTTTTTAATATGTGCTGCTAACCATTGATATATGCATATGCTATTACGGTTCTACAAATCTTTAGACGCTATCATCATAATAGTCATTTCACTGCTATTTATCTCAGGCTTTGCAATATACGCTTTGAATAGACCTGCCGTTCCATCGTTTCACATAGGCGATGTAACTTTTAAGTTAGGTGAGGATAAGAGGATTATAGAGTTCTACGTTAAGGTAGAGCGAGGTACCATAGAAATCAAAGAAATAAGAATCAACAATAATACTATCCATAATTGGAGCGCTGACAAACACATACTAAAAGAAGGCGAAGAGACCCGATGCCTATTAGAATACGACTGGAAAATGGGCAAGGTTTACATCATAAAACTCGTAACAATAGATGATCAATCAACCGAGCTAACAACTAGGGCACCGGAAATAACTCCCACCTTCAACCTGGAGATAAAGGAAACAAACCTAACCCTAAACTCTAAACACCTAAAAGTGAAAGTAACATATAAGGCCGAAAGCAACGGTACAGACACACTACACATACTCCTCTTCACCTACCTATCCTACGAAAAGAAAAACAGAACATTATACATTTTCTACGACCCAGAATATATGACCGCCGAAAGCATAAAAAGAGCAGATACCATAATCCAATACTTCAAAACCTACAACGTAACCATAAACAAGATAGACTACAGAACACTTGAAGGATTATCCAAGGAAACCCCGGAAAGAATCATACTCATAATCGTAAACCCCCTAAAAGACGGTCATGGAAGGAGACTTGAAAACTCTCTCCCCGCCCCTATAATAGATCCAGACAGGGACGGATACATAAAAGACGACTCAAAGTACGGAAAGTCCTTCATATACGACTGGATGGAAGATAAAGGTCTAATACTAGTCACAATAGGATCCCTGCAGCCACATAAGAAGATACTCTACGATAACGGAGCATACACTCCCGCAAAGGACTCATACGACTCCTTCGACGCCCACCTAATTTTCACAGAAGCCTCAGGAAAAGAGAGCATAATAAAGGGCAGATTCACCATTGGTAGTTACACCCCTGTAAGAATATCAGGAACCCTGGGTCTCTCCTACAGAGACGCTTCCTTCGGTTTCGATAAAGACGCCATAGAACGATACAACCTACAATACTACGCATACGGCGACTATAAACTACCCTATGAAAATGGCACCCTAAACCTCACCTTACCCATATTCCTGCGAACTGGTGAAGGCGGATGGCTCGCCATGGGCGACGGAGAATACTGGCTCAGCGATGAACGCCTCGCACACGACTTATTCTTAATATATTTGCAGGCGGTATGGGACTCAAAATGGATACCTTACGGCTGGTACTGGGACAGCGGCGGCGTCTTCAACAGCTATCACGGAATAATAAGAATAGAAAACAGCCTAAAAACAGAGTCCATACCCATAGAAATAATAAATAGAACCCTAGCCATCAGAATAATTGGCATTGCCTACTCATCGGACCTCAACAAAGGTGTCATCACAGAGTATCTACTAAAATACCCAATGTCCCCCTAGATAAACACATTTTATTTACTAATTCGTTCACATTGGTTATGATGACGAAGCTATCGAATAGAAGAATGCTCTACGCCCTCTTCCTGGGTTACTCAATCACTATTACAATTCTATACTCCCTTCCTATAGGATTAGAGAACGAATGGTATGCTTTCTATTCATATCTGGATAAACATCAAGCCATACCATACATCGACGTTAGGGAGGGCTACCCTCCCTTAGGCTTCTTAATATACATGCCCCTCTACTACGCTTTCTATAACAACAGTACAGCTTTCTTCTACGCTTTTAGGGCCTTGAACGGGTCTCTTTTAATCGGGGCTCTCCTCCTATTATACTTGATATCGAAATCAATATTCAATGAGAAGAGAGCCCTGAAATTTACATCTTACTATGCCCTGTTGCCGTCCGTGATTATAGCTAATACCTACTCGAATGATATCGTAGCTTTATTTCCGGCAGCACTTGCAATCTACATGATTATAAAGAAGAGGCCCTTACTTTGCGGTTTCCTTTTGGGTTTGGCTACCCTCGGCAAAGGCTTCCCGATTCTCTTACTCATACCAGCACTAATAGAGTTCACAGACATCGAGGACAGATTTAAGTTGGTAAGTGCAACAATGATCACACTACTCTCTGCTAGTCTGCCTTTCATAATTGTAAACCCCTTCACATACATGTCCACATTCACGCATCATGCCTCTAGGGGCCCCTGGGAGACTCTCTGGGCGCTTATTGATGGCTATAATAGTCATGGAGGCTTATTGCATCCTTACTTTGACAAGTTCTTCTACCATTTTAATCTCCTAAAAATTTATCCTCTAAGCCCTTACGACCATGCTATTTACAAGTGGAGATTCGGTTGGATGCCCGATCTCCTCACTTTAGGTCAGATAGTGATAATCGTTGTGTTGTCTTTGGCGTATAAAAGATGGAAGAGTAATATTGTCTCCCTCTGTGGTTTTCTTTACATATCTAATATGTTCTTTTTTAAAGGTTACAGTACGCAGTTTTCGGTATCTACACAGTTTTACACTCTTTTAGCAGCGGCAGATAAGCCGCTATTATTCCTTGTGCCTCTAGAACTGAGTCACATTATACAGATGTTTTCTTGGTTTTCACAGGGCATAGCACCAGAGTTCCTTAGGAATGAGCATCTATTGTTGTTGGTATCAGCGATAATGATGAGGAGTGTTGTATTCGGGTCTCTTGTGTGGAAGGCTTTAGTGAACTCACGTGTAAATTACTTCAAGCAGATAACGGCTATAATTAAACATCTCTTCAGTTACTTAAAGCTGTTAAAGGATAAGATAGCGATATCCCTCCTTTTAGTCATCGTTCTGTTTGCGTCACTAAACTTTGTGGCGCTCTATGGTTACGTCACGGATGATACAAAGTTCAGATCTTTTGATGGAGACTTGAACATAACATTGTATAAGTGGAGCTATATAAATCTCAACGGTCTAAACGAAGGAGACCAAGTTATCGTTAGACTGCTCACAAATACGTCTCTCTCTTTTAGGGTAGTCTCTGGGGATTCTGTTATAGAAGTTGAGCGTGGAACTGTAAACCCTTACAATTTCAAGGGCTCTTTTAATGAGACTATTCTATTCTTCAGGGCAGGCTCAGAATCGTGTAGGTTGATGCTGAAAATGAAGCATCCTAGTCTCCCATTTAGGATGGAGGAGTCAGGTGACGATTTAAGTATAACCGCAAGGAGTGATGGCTCTACTCTCATACTTAACCTTTATGATAAAGGTTTAGACGGACATGGTAGCTTCATAAGGATGATCTATCCTTGCGAAACTTACGTGGGGGAAGATTTCAGCTTGCACTTGAAGTATAAGGTAGTCAGCGGTGAAGTTTCTACTGTCCTGCTCGATGTGTTTGATGACACTGATGAGTGGCTCTACTCCTTTAATGCATCGGAAGATTTCATTTTAAAACCGGACTCCGTGGATGTATATGGTTACTCGAATTTATTTAAAGACCGCATATCGCTTATAGCAATTGTTATATCGTTGAATAATGGGTCGTCAGCTACAATTAGGCTAGAAGGGCTCAGTGTAAATGGCTCCGACAGTTTTAACGTTAATTTTCATGTAAAAAATAGTGAACTACTTCACTACAAGGTTTTCATAGAGCATGATTTCAAACCCTCTATTCAGTTCACTGCTACTTTAATTCTATCAACGTCATCTGGCATTGTTGCAATTTACTATTTTTACAAAAAACTCAAGAGGTTTAAGACAGACGAGTGTGCAACGTGACTACACCATTTATCTACGCATTTTCCTCGTAGAGATAGGTTCGTTATAGATTTTTAGGGCTTAAAAACGAACCGATGAGAGGAATAAACATTTAATAGTGGCTTTTTAGCCCAAGGGATTATGATAGTCATTGCGATGGATTTATTAATTTAAAAGTAAAAATAGAATGCAATTAAGTATAATCTTTAGGTGAAAATTTGGTAATGAGAGTGTTCGCTTAAGATGGCGGAAGAATATTCAAGTTTAACATTATGCTCATATCATAATCAATCTAGTATTTTCCAGAGGGAGACCATTAAAAGTTGAAGGATGATATTGTTGTCGTCTGTGATTTACTTCTTAATAGATACGGCTCATCACGTCCAGCTTATATCCTTGCTAAGGGTTTATCCGAGTTAGGTTATTCGGTAGGTATCCTCTCTAATAAAATAGATGGAGATATCCAAAAGAGATTGGAATTTGATGGAGTTAAGACACTGAATTTAAATAAAAAAATTTTGTTTAGAAATGAGTCTATTAATTGGTTCAAGTTATGGCTTGACGAGACATTTCTGAATGAGAATTCGAGAAATCTTCATCATATTAATAGTTTTGTAATTAACTTTTCAAATACCATTGGAATTCCAAGTCATGTGTGGTATGTACAGGGTCTGCCTACAGTTACTATAGAAAACATGAAATTCAATTTGCCATGGTACTACCAGTTATCCTATACGTTGACCGCGAAGATATTGGCTATGGGTGAAAAGCGTATAAATAAGAGATTTGCTGGTTTTTCAAAAAAGATAGTTGCGAATTCTCGATACTCCGCGAGTATCTATAGGAATATTGGCTTCAAAATAGACTCCGTTATTTATCCACCTTTGAATTGTGATGAATTTAAACCTACAACCTCTAAACCTTCAGGAGATTATCTCTTAACTTATTTCGGTAAGGAAACAGATTACATTGTGATAAAGAAAATTCTAGATAAGGGAGTTAAAATCAAATCTTTTGGAAGTAAGTTGTCTATTGCTCCTAAAATGATAAGGGAGCATCCGAACCTTGAGCATTTAGGTTACGTGACGAATAAAGAATTAATCGATTTATATTCAAACGCGTTTTTCACTTTTTTCCCGTTCACGGATGAACCCTTCGGCTATGTTCCCATTGAGAGTATGGCTTGTGGGACTCCTGTATTAACCTATAATAAGCAAGGCCCTAAGGAATCCGTAATTGACGGGAGGACTGGTTGGCTGGCAAAAGATAATAAAGAGCTTTTGCAATTTGTTGTGAAGCTGTGGAAGGAGGGGTACGATTCTTCTATGAGGAAGGAGTGTAGAAATAGAGCTTTATCTTTTAACGTTAAGAATATTCTCTCGATCTGGATTAATTTAATTGAATCGATGACCAGCTAAAATCCTAGATTAACCATTTAAGTTGGGTTTCTAATAACCGAAGCGTTAGAGAAGCGCGAAAGTATAAGTACATCTTTATGAAAGGAAATGGCTTCTCTTCATGTTGGCCTAATTGGTGAATTTTTATATTGCCTCAAAACTTATAGATTGGAACTATGAAAGTGCCGCTCTATGGGGTGTAAAACCTTAAAAAATGATACATGCCTCCAAAGACAG
>CAZOCN010000092.1:0-5746 GCA_964578315.1 uncultured Candidatus Bathyarchaeia archaeon | reverse complement strand
TAGATTTTCAGAGTTGAGATTCCCGGCAATCCATAGATCACTTTAACTCCTTCGGCCTCTAAAGCCTCTAAAACAGCCTCTCCCCCGTTCAATTTACGTTTCTGCCTAATGGATTCTCTTAACAAGGAACATCCTTTAAAACAGCTATCTAATGAAATTTAAAGTTTAACGTTTTACCTGATTCATATTCGATTCCTTCTTGAGGAGGAGGCTACCGAACTTTAGGAGGAGTTGAAGAAAAAATATAAAAAGCGTTTAAAGTGGGAACGAATCTCTATTTTTCCATCTGGAAACGGCGGCGCCCACTCTTGGAAAAGAATTCAAAGGATGAAGAAAGAGAGAGATTGAAGAAGAAAGAACAGAGAGATACAATAATAGCACTTTCTATCGTAACCTTACTGATCCTCCTAGTGCCGATTCTCCTCTTTCTCTTCGGATTTATGATGTTCTTAGCCTTAATGAGTGGAATGAGATTCATGAATACAAGAGGAATAATGGATGCTACTTGGACAGCGGGATATGCCTTTGCAGGAGGACTCTTTTTATGGGGATTTCGTAAACTGATTAAATGGCTTAAAAAATAGGTGAGACAGCTAGCCGTTGGAGATTAAAGTTTATGAATTAGGGAGTGGATAGCTGATCTAACTGCCTTTAGAAATATCTGGAGATTACTGTAACTCAAATTTTTCAGTAACATTCGGGGTGAAAGATAGAAGGTGGTGTATGCCTCCTTGAATAGTTTAATGAGAGTTTCCCTTGAGCACCCATAGTTTTTTAAGACGGGGTTTGCAGCCGTATACTGAGACCAGTCCTCCGTTTCCAGCATGCCTTCCCTCTTCGCCAAATCGTATAACTCCGTCCCCGGATAGGGAGTAGCTATAGCGAATTGTGCGTAATCTAATCGAAGTTTTTTAGCTAGAGAAATCGTCTTTTTGATGTCTTCTTCGGTCTCGCCAGGGAAACCTATAATGAAGGACCCTAAAGTCTTTATGCCAACCTCCTTCGTCCATTTTATGGCTCTGATGACTTTATCGATAGTTATCCCCTTCCTTATGAAGTTAAGGATACGTTGGGACCCGGATTCTATACCATAATATATCAGGAAGCATCCTGCTCTCTTCATCTTTTTCAATAAATCTTTGGATATAGTATCTACCCTAGAAGAACAAGCCCAGAAAACATCTAAACCGCGTTTCCTGATCTCATAACAAATGCCCTCAACTCTTTTCCTATTCAGAGTGAATTCGTCGTCTGCGAACTCAATGCTCCTAGCTTTATACTCAGAAATAACGTGTTCCATCTCGTCGACAACATTCTCTGGGCTTCTCCCACGGAATTTCTTACCGAAAAGCAGAGAAGACGAACAGAAAGTACAATTGAAAGGACAACCACGACTAGTCATCAAATGCCCAATAACAGACTTCTTTCCAAGTATAGTATATTTATTCATGGGAAGCAGATGCCTAGCTGGAAATGGCAGAGAATCCAAATCGGATATGAGAGGACGAGGAGGATTCTTTACGATCCCCCCTTCGGATCTATAGGCGATTCCTCTAACGTTTGATAAGTTTCCTCCACACTCAACTGTTTTAGCTAGGTCCACAACAGTTTCCTCTCCCTCGCCTATACATACAGCGTCGAGTTGAGGACACTCCTCCAGCGTCTTAATCGGGAGAAAAGATACATGAGGACCCCCTAAAACAGTAAAGGTGTAAGGGGATACGCTTTTTGTAATTTTGATTAACTCCAAAGCCTCATAGATAGTAGGCGTTACGGACGTCACTCCTAAAAGGTCAGGTTGACGCTCTTCAATCTCCTTTTTGATTTGAGAAATAGAGAGCTTCAAAGCCTGAGCATCGATGATATCAACTTCGTGACCTTCCTTTTCTAGCATAGCCGCGAGATAAGCGAGGCCTAACGGTGGAACCGTTATGCCCACTACATTTGAGGCTTCTATTCGTGTTCCAGGAGGATTGATGAATACTACCTTCGTCGCTCTCTTAGCCCTCCCTAAAGCGTTTTATGGGAATTCCCCTATTGATCGGTTTTAAACCTAGAATTACCCTTCTCGAGAAAGTCGAGGATGACTCTCTTTCAGGGGCGCGTTCCCCCTTCAAAGCTAAACACCCAAAACGTAATGCTACATCAAAGTAAATTTATATGTTTTTCAGTAAAAGGAATAAAGATTTTTAATTAAATGATGAGAGGAATTCGGCCTCTGTTTATAGATGAATTTTTAATCTGTTTTTAAAATTAATAGCGCTTATATTTTTTTAGCGTAGCATTTTTTAGAAGGTGAAATTGCATTGAGACGGAGATTAGTAGGCGTCATGTTCATATTGCTAGGCCTCTCTATAGTGACAACATCAGCATTCATCTATCAACAAGCAACTCAGACAGTATCTCAAAACATTCTTGAGATCGCAACGATAACCTTGAAGAACTCTGATTTAGGCGAAATAGAAGAAGGAGACACGAAGACTTACACTAAGAGTGATGTTTCAAATCTTGGTGATGCCATAAGTATTTCGACGACGAAGGCTCATGTCTACATGCACCTAAACAGTGACTTGGACTCTCTAGGTACTTACTATAACACATACAATATAGTTGTGAAGTACAACTCTGTCCCTGTAGGATCCAGTCACTCCAGTGGCGACACAGCCTGTACATTATCTTTATCCTCTCCCGATTATAGTTCAATAGACTTAGACGTCACTGGATCATGGAGCTTCGACTTTGAGATAACAACCAATCCAAAATCAGTTGATTCAGATACTTCAACGACTGTGACGATCGTAGTAACAGCGGAGAGTACATCCTAACTCCGGAGGAGAAGATATGCCTCTAAAGAAAAACCTACAATATAAGGCCTTCCTTTCAGTCTTCAGTATATGGATAGTCTCTTTGGTCGCGGTTTACCTTCCAATCAGCAGATTACTGACTCCAACCTTCCCCTTAACTATAGAGTATAACTACAAACTACTACTGTTCGTGGTATCCGCGGCCATCTCCTCCATTATCGCCTTCTACATAGGCTTCGATAGACTGAAAGGCGGCTTTAGGAAGATCCCTCTTGAGTGATCTAGTTGGGCGACACTAGACTCAAAAAGGCCATATCTTTTTATAGATATTTCCTTAATTTCGCATTCACGTTTATTGAAATGTTGTTGATTTGAAAGGTAGCTGAGAATGAGGAGGCTGAGGAACAGAGCGTTTCTTTTAATAGCCCTAGTGGCTTTTCTTTTTCCTCTTTCATTCAATCAATCGATCAATGCTTTTCTTTACCAGCAAGACCAGGGGATTGTAACACAGACTATAATCAACGTATTGTTCTTCGATGATTTTAATGAGCACATACCCCCTGAGGCTCCTGATGGATGGAGAGTACTGGCTGGAACTTGGCAGACGGCAACGGATGGAAGTACGGTGTACGAACAAATTGATACAAGTGTTGTTAGATCAGGAAGCGCTGCAGGTAGCACAACCTGGACTGATTATTTCTTCGAAGTTAAAGTGAAATTTGTTAAGGCAGGGAGCGTGGCCTCTAGAGGCGCCATTTTGGCCTTCCGCTGTCAGAACTCTTTGAATTACTATTTCCTCGGTATCGCGGAAGATAGAGATCTATTATTATTGTATAGGAGAGTCTGGGGTTTTGATATACTGATCGCTTCCAATAGCTCCACTATAGTTCCAAACAGGTGGTATACTGTTAGGATAAAGATTGAAGGACAGGTCATTAATGTCTGGATTGACGGGGTACGGTACTTCACGGATCAAAATAGCGGTGGAACCATAGCCAGTGGAAAAATCGGCCTTGGAACACGATATTATCACTGCCGTTTTGATGATGTGAAGGTATCTGCGGTATAGTTGACTACGTTAATTGCGTGTGATTATTTGAAGTTTCCAGCCTTCAAAAAAATAATCAGAAGATAGCGCCTTCGAGTCACGGTGGATAATGCATATAGCCCCTCTATTTGAAGTCTAACATGTACACTTAGAGTGTTAGAGACTTCTTATTTTGTCTTCTAACCATTCGGTGACCTTCTCTAAATCTTGTAGGTCTTCCTTGTCTAGCCACCTCCAGCCCTTCGATTTGCAGATCTCTCGAAGTTTCCTATTTGGGTTAATAGCTATGGGGAGGCCGACAAGACTCAATAGAGGTGCGTCTTGATCTGTGTCTCCAAAGGCTAGGGACTTTGAAAGGTCAACCTTCAACTCCTCGGCGACCCTTCTGACCAACTCAGCCTTCTCTTCGCCGAGGATAAGGTTGATTATGACTCTACCTGTGTAGATGCCGGATTTATTCTCGAAGATACTCCCATAGATCTTGTCGAAGCCGAGCTCCTCAAGTTCTTCAACGACTTCAATCGGTGAGCCGGAGACTGCGATTGTGACGTCTACAAGTTCGCTCACAGAGCGAATTAATGGTTTGGAGTAGGGTAGTATCCGTTGGGGGAGGTAGACCTCTATAAACCTTTTAGCTAACTCTTTTACGTCGTCCACTCCTCTACCCTCCAATGCTGAAGCGTAAAGGCGTGGAATGACCTCCGCGATCTCTCGGTAGGAAGCGGCTCCAGAGTAGTAACTTGAAATAGCTTTGTCTATTTGATCGGGGAATACTGGTTCGATGAAGCCTTCAGTGACTAGGAAACGCGGAAACTCTTGGATTATGAAGCCTCGGAGTAAAGTCCCGTCTATATCAAAGAAGGCCCCACTCCTTCGGTTAGATGAAAGCCTCAAGGGTTGAACACTCCCTCCCCTATGGAAAGTATCTCAAGCGTAAGATTCTCTTTAACCATCCTAGAGATCAGCCTATAAGCGATTTTCATGAAGAAATTAAAACATTCAAATAACAGTTTCGGAGTAAGGTATAACCATGAATTCCAAGGATTGGATTGTTAAGGCTGAGAGGTTCTTACCTGGCGGCGTTCTTCACTCGGTGAGACCGCCTCCTTTAAAGAGCAGGGTGAAGATCATATCCCATGGTAAAGGCGCCTACATATACACTCATGATGGCAGAAGGTTCTTAGATTGCATATTAGGGTCTGCCTCGCTTATTCTAGGTCACTGTAACCCTAGTGTTACCCGGGCAGTTGAAGAACAGATATCTAGGGGTACAAATTTCTCAACTTTAAGCGAAGCGGTGATTCGGTTAGCTGAGGCAGTAGTTAAAGCCGTTCCCTGCGCCGAAAAAGCCTACTTCGTAAACTCCGGCTCAGAAGCCACGATGTACGCTTTACGATTGGCTAGAGCCTACACTGGCAGAGAGAAGATTTTGAAGTTCGATGGAGCCTATCATGGTTTCCACGATTACCTCCTATTCAATACAAATTATGGAGACCCCTCTAATTGGGGCGAATATCCCCAACCGACTCCGGACTCGGCGGGCATTCCAGAGACTCTGAAGTCTATGGTCCTCGTAGCACCTTACAATGACGCTTCAACTACTAGGAAGATTGTGAGGGAGTACAGAAGTGAATTGGCCGCTATAATTGTTGAGCCCGTGATGAGAGGACTCTCAACCAATAGAGACTTCTTGGAAGAGACAAGGGAACTAGCCAATGGAGAGGAAACCCTCCTTATATTCGATGAGACGATCACTGGCTTCAGATTAGCCCTCGGTGGAGCTCAAGAGTTCTATCGTGTAACGCCGGATCTAGCGACTTACGGTAAGGCGTTAGGCGGCGGTTATCCAATCGGCGCGGTGGTTGGAAGGGAAGAGATAATGGAACTGCTAAAC
>CAZOCN010000091.1:0-5843 GCA_964578315.1 uncultured Candidatus Bathyarchaeia archaeon | reverse complement strand
AGGAGAGACGATGGGTATGCTCATGGAGACCTACATGATCGTAGCTGTACTAGGAGCTCTAGGATTATACATGATATTCATAGTCTCCCTAGCGCTCCCCGAAGTAGGACTGAGGATAACACCCGCCCAATTCTTCCTCTTTGCCTTCGTCGTCCTTCCAGCAATTTCATTAGTATTCATGTACATAAGCGACACCATGCAAATCAACTACCCACTCTCAAACTGGAAAATATACGCCGTATTCCTTGCCATGCTACCGTTAGGCCTCTTTCTCATCAGCCAGATGGTCCTCCCCTATCTCGATATGGGAAGAGCCTTCACATCCCTCTACGCCCTACCGAGACAACTACGGTTATTGCTGAGGTTCGGGGAGGGAAGCGAACCAGTCTTAGGCTTAGCCATCTCCCTAATCGCCATAACTCTCCCAGTAGCCATACTCGATGTCCATGAAAGCAGTAGAGAAAGGAACATACTGAACGAAGTAACCAACTTCCTCCGAGACCTAGTAGAGAACCGTAAATCAGGACTAAGCCCAGAAAGATGCATTCAAGCTCTTGCCTCGAAGGACTACGGGAAATTCACGAAGCACCTAAAAAGAATAGCTGCCGAACTCAAATGGGGCTTCTCCCTAAGAAGCATCTTCGAAGGTTTCAAAAAGAAAACAAAAAACTGGCTCACACTGATCTACATGTACCTCCTAATAGACACCATCGAAGTCGGAGGAGGAACAGAGGAAAGCCTCGAAGCCCTAACTGAATTCGCGGAGTCCGCCAAGTCCATGGAGAAGGAACGGAGCACCATGCTGACACCCCTCCTCATAGTCCCCTACATAGGCGCCGCCCTATTGACAGTCACAACAATTCTCTTCCTCCAATTCTTCAGTAAAATGAGCGCCATATCCAACGTCTCAGTACCCTACATAACCCTAACTAAGATTCTACTCACACCCCTAATCTTCCACGCCTACATGCTAGGCATGGTCACAGGCAAAATAATCTCCGGCAAAACCAGCTCCGGCTTCAAACACGCCATACTCCTAACCCTAGCAGCCCTAGCAGGAATCTGGATAGCATCCAACTTCAGCTTCGCCTTCATATAACCACCACACATATTAGACGCCAAATAGAGGGGCTATATCCAGACATCGTCGAGAGTCACTGAGCGTCTCCTACGCGTTCACTCGTTATTAACGCCCCTCCAAAGGACTAGAGAAAAGTTTGGGATATCACTAGGATGTTGTTGACTGTTCCTATGAAGGGCGCAGAGGCTATCCCCATGATGCCGACGTACCAAACCCCTCTTTTAGGCAAAGTTAAAACCAGAACCAAAACAGCACTCCATATTATCAATAGTGCTGTTACCGGATGGTAGTAAGGATGAGCCTCATAAAAACCGAGGTTTAACCCGATCCTTGTCGTGATAAAATCTGTTAAAACACCTAAAAGGGAAACCATAAAGGGAATAAATTCTCTCCTCATCTCCATCACGGAAGGAACTCTGCTACATATTTCTAGTACATAATTACAATATAAATTTTAAATACATGTGCTTTCAAATTCATAAACCTTAAATACAGATCGCGAATCCATAACTCATGATAGAAATGCCTAGAAAACGGTCGAGATTAGAGATATACTTAGATGTGCTTGAAGTAATCAAACATCGAGTCGACAAACCTACCCGAATCATGTACTCCGCGAATCTCTCCTGGAAACCACTCCAAGAGATACTCTCCACTCTGATCAATAACGGCCTAATATTAGAAGAAAAGACTAAAAATTCTAAGAGATACACCGTAACCGAAAAGGGAATACGCGCTCTAACTTATTTCAAGAAAACTAAAGAACTAGTCTTAGCAGAGCAGATGATCCCTTAAACGAGGGCCTTCCCCAAAATTATATTCTTCTTTGGAACGTTAAGTTCCCATGAAAGCCACTCTTTAATCTTCTCCTTATTCACCTCATAAGTTACATTTACTGTAAACTCATTTTCATTCACGTCCACCCTCGAGCCTCTAATTCCCATACGCAACCCACATCTAAGTTCACCTCTGAAGAGAGATAGAATATCCTTAAGGTTCGCTGTCTTTGCCTTCCTTGCATGTCCCTCAATGGAGTAACCCTCCACCTCCCTCTTCACATGAAATCTGATCCTAGGAAGATCCTCAGAGTATCTTAAAACGTAATTCTTCGAGAGAGCTTCAACAATCAAAGAACCAGCTTTCAAATGGAAAGCGACAAGCTCAGAGCCTTTACCCTTCTCTTTAAAGTCTTGCCAATCTTCACACTCCACTGCCCTGAGAGGACGCGCCTCTTCTTTTACTCGCTTCCCTTCCTTCTTATCGAGCGCATCCGCTAATCTCCCAATAAGTCTGTCAAGGTTTTTCTCGTGATCCTTAAGGACGTTTATAACGAGATCAAGCGCATCCATCTTAGCTTCGTATTCTGCATCTCGGCTCATAGGCTTCCATTTCTATATGAACGTTCCTTGTCTTATTAATGTGTATGAAAAAGGATTATGTAGAGGGCGTATGAATTTGATAGTAGACTAAGAAATCCTTAAGAGGATTAAGAAGGTTCCTTAAGGAACTTCGCATTAAATGTTCTTTGTGTAGTTTATCTCCCTTCGCACGTTATCTATTTTCTCTAGAAGGCGTTCTTTATCAAACTCGTAAATTCCACTCTCATAGGCATTGGAGCTACAGTTCATCATATACATCAAGACGTCCGCGAGCATTCTGATTAAGGCCCTGAAGTCAGAGTTCTTAATATCCTCTTCAAACTTTTCAAAGTGAGTATAGTCATGGAAGCTTCTTATCATACTACACCAAACTCCGAGTGGATTAACTTAATTTTGAAGAACCTAATAAACGATTCTCAACGATAAGAATCAGATTTCATAATCTCTTACGATTTCGCTGACCATTCTTACTTTTTCGATGTCTCCGCCTGGAGGGAGCATATCCGAGATTCCGAGGATTATATGGGGCGCGAATAAGTCTAGAATCCTATGGACGAAGTTCTTCAGTTCTTTGTAGCTGACTAAGGGTAAGAAGTGGATAGCGGGGATTCCATCAACGAGAACCATACCTTCTAAGCCTTCCTTTAGTTCTTCAAGGGTTACATTTCCCTGTGGTTTGGGTGGAACGCATTCTAGGGCGTCTAAACCAGTCTCCTTTGCGAAAGGCAATACTTGTTTAATGTTTCCGTCCCAGTGGGAAGTGCAGAACTTACCTGCTTTATGAAGTTCCGCTGTTCTCCGCTTGTAGTAGGGGAGCATATACCTCTCGAATAATGGTGGTGAGCAGAGGTCTTCGTCTATGTTATCTCCAAAATTTATGATTTTGACAGGTGTCTTCTTAACGACCTTCAATCTTTCCTCATCGTTCTCGTCGAATACTTGAAGTAACTCCTCAACCTTCTCTCTCTTCCTCCATAGGGCGATGACTCCTCTCTCGAAACCCATGTAAAGTATGAAGAGCCTCTGAATGGAGCCCCATGGGATATTTATGATCGGTTCCGCTCGGTCGCCAACCCATTCTTCCATTCTACGGTATAACTCCTTGTCAAACTCGAAACTTTGGTGCTTGAGGACGTAGGCTAAAACTTCGAAGTCCTCTGTGCTCTTTAGGAAGTACTCCGTCTTTTGAGTGGCTGTTCCATGCTCCGTCTTCCTCTCAACCTGAGTGATGGTCCCCTTAGGCGTTACATATTTTGAATAGATGTTCTCCGCGTCTTCTCTTACCAAAAGCTGGACCTTCTCTCCTTCAACACATTTTATGGTATCCGTGAAGTAATGGTAAGCTCTTGGAGAAGCATTGAGGTCATCATATATCTCCATAATGTCCAATTCATTATACTTTTTCGGTAAAGTTCCAGTTACTTTATTCACATCATACCAATGCTGTAGTCTGGGCTGCCAAATAATGCGGTCAGGCTTCCTCCGATTAAAAACTGCCATAGTTCTATCGCGATTATTCACTTCTATGTCCATCCTCCTCCCAATATAGGCATAGCTTAAGAAATAAAAAACTTCTAGAATCTTTATTCTATCGGAACAAGACTTGAATGGTCTAATAAGGGGATTAGAGAGTAGTCAAGAAGCTGTCAAACTCCTTTTCAGAATAGATTTTTATTTCATAACTGTTTTATCCCTAATAAAGAATTGGGAGGGTAAATGAAAATTGGATAGCTCTATTTCTCCACGACCAAAAGTCTACCTTACAAGGGAACTTCCAGAGCCTGCAATGGAGCTTCTTAGAGCAAATGTAGACTTTAAAGTTTGGCCTAAAGAGACCCCGCCACCAAAAGATGTGCTCTTAAAGGAGATTGCGGATGTTGATGGGCTGATCTGTCTACTAACGAGTAAGATTGATGAAGAGATAATAAATGCTGGTAAGAACCTCAAAGTTATTAGTCAAGTAGCTGTAGGATACGATAACATCGACGTTGAGGCTGCTTCTAAGAGAGGCATCGTAGTAACCAATACGCCTGGAGTTCTAACAGAGACAACAGCTGATTTCGCTTGGACTCTATTAATGGCGACGGCTAGACGTGTAGTGGAGGCTGACAAGTACATACGGCGGGGAGACTGGAAGGTTCCTTGGGACCTACTGATGTTCTTAGGGCAGGATGTCTGGGGCAAAACCTTGGGGATAATAGGTCTAGGGCGTATAGGCTCCGCTGTAGCCAAGAGAGGAAAGGCCTTCAATATGAGGGTTATCTACTACGATATGCGTAGGAACGAAGAGAGAGAGAAGGAGTTGGGTGTAGAGTTCGTCGACTTAGAAACACTACTCAAAGAGGCCGACTTTGTCTCAATACACGTCCCGTTACTCCCTTCAACCCGCCATCTAATAAGCGAAAAAGAGTTGAAGATGATGAAGCCTACTGCGCACTTGATAAACACCTCTCGAGGTCCGGTTGTTGACGGGAAAGCACTATACAAGGCCTTAAAGGATGGGTGGATAAGAGGCGCGGCGCTAGACGTTCACGAGAAAGAGCCTATAGAGATGGATAACCCCCTCTTGACACTCGATAACGTCGTACTCGCACCACATATCGCCAGTGCCAGCGTGGAAACTAGAACAAAGATGGCGATTATGGCAGCAGAGAACCTCGTAACAGCATTAAAAGGCAAAGTTCCACCGAACATAGTAAATAGAGAAGCGCTGAAAATCCGTCCATTAGAAGAGTGAACCCCCAAAACCTTCTTCTCTTTATCGAGAAGGAACAACTCTCCACCGAATGTCTAATCTCCAAATGCCCCTTTTTACCTGTCAAGTGTCCTTGAGTGTTATACTTGGGCTTAGATTATTTCGTGAGTGTTGTTATTCTGCAGTAGGCTAAATTATGCAATATGAATGGTTTGGTACCGGTCCAGCATCTCTTTCTGTGATATGAATAAAACTTTTAATTATAAGCCCCTTTATTACAATCAACCTTGGTGAACTAGATTGAACTCGATCTTCGCTAAGAGAATGGAAAAACTTGGGACAGAGACCGCCTTCGAAGTCCTAGCTAAAGCGAAGGCCTTGGAAAGGCAAGGTCGCGAGATTATCCATCTGGAGATTGGAGAACCAGACTTTGACACTCCAAGAAACATAAAAGATGCTGCAATTAAAGCCTTGAATGAAGGGTACACCCATTATGTGCCCTCGGCGGGAATTCTGGAGCTAAGGGAAGCTATAGCGGAGTATATCTCGGAGAGTAGGGGCATAGACGCGAAGCCCGAGGAGGTGGTGGTAACTCCTGGTGCTAAGCCGATAATATTCTTCAGCATTCTATCCTGCGTAGATCCAGGAGACGAGGTTATGTATCCAAATCCAGGCTTTCCCATTTACG
>CAZOCN010000090.1:0-5886 GCA_964578315.1 uncultured Candidatus Bathyarchaeia archaeon | reverse complement strand
CCGCGGAGAAAAACTAACACCAGTAGGCGGCGTCATCCAACCAACCTCTATTGGAATACTACTACCATTAGCAATCCTAATCTCCACTACGGGAACTATCCTCTTCACCCTAAAGAAGATCAGAAAGATCAAATAACCCTTCTTTTTTTCAGTAACCGCTTCCTGAGTATATATGGATCAAAATAGATGGTTTAAAGATTTTTCTATGAGATCGTGATTGAGTTTTTCGTAGGCTTCTGCGCTGCCGACGTCGTACCAGAAGGCTTCTGTTAGATATCCGTAGACGGGCACTCCGGACTTAACTAAGTAGGGAAAGACGTCACCCATTAAATCGAGTTCCTCATTGTCTTCACTTATATCTCCGATCTTCGGTAGTACTGAGCCCTCCATTATGACTATTCCTATACTCACTGGCTTTTCTACTCTCGGTTTCTCCACGAAGCCCTTTACCATTCCATTTTCGTCCAGATCAGCGAGTCCCACTCTAACCTCGAAGCCCTTAGCTAGGGCGATGGTGGATAAAGCTCTCACTTCCCTATGGCGTTCGAGCATATTGCGGATGTTCAGGTTAGTTAGTATATCGCCGTAGTAGACGATTAAAGTGTCGTCCTTGCTTATGGCTCCCTGTTGGAAGGCGTTCATGATTGAACCTCCGGTTCCCTTCAGGTTTGGGTTATCATGGACATAAGTTATGTTAACACCGAAGCGTTCTCCTTCATCGAAGTAGTTGACTATCTGTTCTGACTTATAATCAACGAGGAGAACCAAATCGGTTATCCCGTTATATTTTAGAGTTCTCACTATATATTCTAACAGAGGCTTCTGTTTAGGACCGATCGGCACCATAGCCTTCTGGAAGTAATAGGTGATCGGTCTAAGCCTCTTACCAGTTCCACCGCAAAGAATTATACCCTTGATCATTTTTTCTCGAGAGTAAAATACATAAAAATGAGGAGGCTATTGCTCCTCCTCTTCTGTTGTTGAGGATTCTTCTTTTGAAGACTCTTCACTTTCTTCACTTTCCTTCTCTAACTCAAACTCTTCTATAGGTTTCGGCGGAGGTGTAGTTGCCATAGTCCACCCGATCCAAGCACCTATCGCGAGTATCGCGATAAGAGCTATGAAGACGGGTATTGCTACTAGCCAGTAACGGACGCCCTCGAATAGTTGACTTGCACCTAACCAGTTCAGTACGGGTCCCGTGAAGAACAACGCTATAAAGTATAACACTGCTACCACTAAACATACAATGAAGATCAACGCGCCGAGAGTCTGGTCCTTACTTACCATTTTATATCATCACCACGATTGACTCTCATTTATATGATCCTTTTTATAAGATTTATCATGATTTAAGATAAGAATCATAATTATGAAAATCAGATCCGCCTATAGGCTTTTATAAAAATTATTTTATCCCTCCAGAGTATACCTTCTATTCCAGAAGGCGAGTCTCATGTTCAGTTTAAGAATTGATGCTCTGGAAGGTTATCTCTCGCGTGTTTTTGGTGGTCGAGTGAAGATCGTTAAGGTTGGAGAGTTAGGTGGCTCCTTAGAGAGGATGGAGAAGGAGCTTAAAGGCTTTGGGTACGGAATTCCCTACATTCTGGAAGTTCTGGTGGATGGTTCTGAGAGGAGGTTGGTGCTTGAGACTATACGCCCCGGTGGCTTCGGTCATGAGCATTTCTCTGATCGTGCTCAGATACTCCTCTGGCAGAATGCTGCCTTTAATAAGCTTCCAAGACACGTCAGATCGGTTGATGTGGGTGCGTTCACTTTAGATGGAGGGATGAAATCCCTCGGTGACTGTAGGGAGTTCTTTATTCTAACGGAATTCGCGGAAGGGAAACCCTACTACCTCGACCTTGACAGGATAAGCTCAGAGAGGCGGCTGAGGGATCTAGATGTGGAGCGTTGTAGGGCTCTCTCCGATTACGCTGCTCAAATCCATGCTGAGAAGAAAGATGATGCAGGGCTTTATATCAAGCGTATCCGTGACTTGGTAGGTCACGGGGAAGGAATCATGGGCCTAACCGACAGTTACCCTTCCGATCTCGATTACATCGATGATAACGTATTATGTGAGATAGAGAAGGCTTGTGTGGAGTGGAGATGGAAGTTGAAGAGAGGAGCCCACCGCTGCTCCCGCGTTCACGGTGACTTCCATCCCTGGAACGTCCTATTCCGTGAGGGAGTAGACTTCACAGTTCTAGATAGGAGTAGAGGAGAGTGGGGGGAACCGGCAGATGACGTAACAGCCATGACTATAAACTATCTCTTCTACTCCCTGAGAACATACGGGGAACTGCGAGGTCCCTTCGAGAGGTTATTCAAGGATTTCTGGAGGAACTACATAGACAAGACCTGTGACGAGGAGATCCTCTCCTTCGTCCAGCCCTTCTATGCGTGGAGGGGCCTAGTAGTGGCTTCGCCGCTCTGGTATCCTAACCTGCCATTAGATGTCCGCATTAAACTCTTCAACTTCATCAAGAACATTCTCTCAGTCGATAAGATCGATCTGGAAGAAGTTAACTCCTACATCAAACCTTAAAATTGAATGGTTGACGTCTGGTTTGGGAGTGAAGAAGGAGCGGGGAAATCTTATACTATCTTTAAGTTAAATAAGTATTATCAGAGGAGGTAGATTTTGGTTCCAGATTATTCACCTGCCTCTATCAGGGTTATAGTGCCGGTGGGAGGTAGGGCGAAGAGGTTATTACCCCTCACTGCGGAGGTCTCCAAAGCCTGCGTTAGGCTGCTGAATAGACCTCTCATCGAGATAGCCTTAGCTTGCCTTGCTAGACAAGGTATCAGAAACTTCATATTCGGCGTTAAGGGTTACGTGAACTTCAAGAGCCTCCATGACTACTTCGGTTCTGGAGTGGGCTTCTCTAGAAAATACAACATTAAACCTCGAGCTCACATAAAATACTCCCCGAATGTTGAGGATTATGGTAGTGCGGACTCTGTCAGGATAAACCTGGAGTACTATGACATTAAGGACCCTATCTTCGGAGTTCAAGGGGACAACATCTTCGACATAGACTTAGAGGACTTGGTCGATTTTCACGTGAGAAAAGAAGCTTTCCTAACCATAGGCTTGAGGGAAGTCGATGATGTAACGGGCTTCGGCATAGCGGAAACGGATAAGGATATGCGGATCGCAAGGTTTATAGAGAAACCAGAACCAGAAGAGGCCCCTTCCAACTTGGCGAATACGGGTATATACCTCTTCGGTCCAGAGATAAGGGAGATTTTCAATCAGCCGGGTATAAAGAAGATTTTAAAGGAGAGGAGGAGACTGGACTTCGGATATGATCTCATACCCTACTTATTGGATTCCGGATACCAAGTTTACGGGTATGTATTAAAGGGGAACTGGTATGACGTAGGAACCCCAAGCCGGTATCTGCATGCCATGAAGGAGATACTTCATGGAGGGCTAGAGTCTCTGCGACGTTTCGGACACCGGGTTTCAAAGAACGCTTGGATTCAAGGAACGAGTGTCGAGTCAGTGAAGAGGAGGGAAAAGATAGTTAGAAAGATCCAGAAGGACAGAATAGTTCTGGAGGGAGCTGTCTTGATAGGGAGGCACTGTCATATAGGAGACAACGTTAGAATAGTCGACTCTTGCATCGACAACTACACGAAGATAGGTGACAATGTAACAGTCATCGGCTCCAGTATAATGGATCGGGTAATCATAGGTGACGGAGCAGAAATCAGAGACAGCATAATCGGCAGACACACCTCAGTTAACTCGCAACTAAACGCAAAGACAAAGATCAACGATACATCCGTAATAAGCGATGACGTTGTCTTAGAGGCCGGATCCACATTAGTAAACACAAAAGTGTATCCTCATCTGAAAGTCCCCAGAGGCGAATACATAAACCAAACGATCAAACAAGTACCTCCTTGAATCAGGATATAAAGTTAATTTTCGAACCAGAATTCTTAGGGAAGCCTTCAACTAAGGCTCTCCACGCTTTTATTTTTATATTATTTTTTGGTGCGGCCGCCGGGATTTGGACCCGGGTTATCGGCTCTCCTCTAGAGAATGGAAGGCCGGTGTCCTCGACCAGGCTAGACTACGGCCGCATTACATTTTTCGGTTATCTGTTACCCGTTAAAGGTTTCTGAATTGCAATAATAAAAAGTTAGCGAGAAAAGGAAGAATTCGGTTATCATTAATTGTAAGTGGATGGTTAACTTCTGTGTACCATCACTGATAATTTGATAGTTACACTATGTTTAGATAACTCAAAACATAAAATAATGGTTAGGGTGGTTCTAAGGTCACTTCGGATAGCAGAGACCGAAGCGACAACCCGCAACTTAAAAAGATACTAATTAGAACCGATTTAGAGGAAACAACGTTAAATTCATAGCTTCAGTAATCTCGCCATGTCCCAACGCGTTGAAAATAAACAACCACCCTCTCCGAGAGGCTCCCACTTCCAGACTCCTAGTGAACGTGGGAGCTTCTCAGAGTTGAGAAGTTTACTCTATTCTTGACCAGGGAATGCCTAATTCGTCTGTAATTATATGCTGGTATATTCTGAGAAGTTCCTCTTTATCCTCTACGCCTTCTGCAATCATCACGCCGCTTTGTAGAAGGCTTATTTTGAGTTTTCCGGAGGTTGAGGTAATACCAAGTCTACTCTTAGCCTCGATAAGGAAGCCCTTAGCTTTAAAGATTTCAGATAGAGAGGGTATGTGGAGTTTCAAATCTTCTCTCGGTACAACGATGAAGGTTCTTTTGCCTCCTCTCCCACAGACCTCTTCCACCAATTCCCTCTCAAGGATGAGTTGTTCTCCAACTGGTTTCTCACCGCATACGGGGCAGTCTTCTCTTTTAGCTATGTCTATTAGATCCATTGAAAATTCTTCTAGGCTAGCGTGGAGTAGTCTGCCTTTCAATATTGGGTCCTCTCCAAGGAGTATCCTTATGGCTTCTGAAACCTCCACACTTGAGATGATGCCTAGGATGGAGGGGTGAACGCCTACAACGGCGCATGTAGGTATCAGACTGTCGTCTATGTTACCGTAGAAACATTCCAAGCAAGGCGTTTCCTTTGGGATGATCGCGGAAGCGTTACCATAGGTCATAACGGCAGCTCCGAATACATAAGGAACCCCTAATCCTACGCAGGCTCTATTTATCGCGTATCGGGGTTTCATAGCGTCCAGACCGTCGATAACAACGTCCATGCCTCTAACTAAGGCTTCTGCATTTTCGGAGTTTATCGACATGGTTAACGGTTCAAGAGTGATATAGGGGTTGAGGCGGCTCAGTCTATCAGCGGCTACCTCCGCCTTCGGGTATCCGATGACCTCCGTGTCATAAAGGTGTTGCCTCTGCAGATTCGAAAGTTCCACCACATCCCGGTCTACGAGGCGAATATAACCTACGCCCATGGCAGCCAACTGCCTGACTACTGAGCTACCCAAGCCTCCTACGCCGATTACGCAAGCCTTCGCCCTCTTAAGTTTGAGCTGCCCATTATACCCTATCTCCTTAAGCACAAGCTGTCTCGAATACAACTCCTGCTCCTCGTCATTAAGGAAGAAACTTCTTCCTTCACCCACCGCTTAAATATCCCCCTAAGGAACTTGTAGAAAGGAAGATCGTCTTAGCCATTATTATTAGGCCTCTTATTATGCTTGTCGGTGGGAGTGTATCATCCGAACCTCGCCTTTTATTCTTCTATTAACCTTGCCAGAGTAAGTTAAAAAAAATTCTAGGCGAAGTGTGATGTAGCGTTTAATCGATCTGAAGACTCGGGGGCTCCCTTTATTTATAAAAGATCTATTCTATAAGGTCTCCGGTTATGGGAGATGGACAAGAGAGGGGCATTGATTCTCTCTGGAGGCAAGGGTAGA